>JAJYCH010000506.1 GCA_021778575.1 Planctomycetota bacterium | reverse complement strand
GCACTTGGTCGTCAGATAGATGTCGGTGGGGAACTGGTCGGTGTCCCAGCAGATCAAGGGGTCGCCGGTGTTGGCGTCGAGCGAACCAAGTGCCCCGGCACCGATCGCCACGAGCATCTCGTGCATCATCTCGTGGCCGGCGAGCGTGGCGTGGTTCGTTTCGAGGTTGAGCTTGAAGTGGGGCAGCAGGCCGTAAGTTCTCAGGAAGTTGAGACAGGCCGCCGCGTCCGAGTCGTACTGGTGCTTGGTCGGTTCCTTGGGCTTGGGCTCGATGTAGAACGGCCCGTTGAAGCCAATCTGCTTCTTGTAGTCGACCGCCATGTGGAGGAACCGGCCGAGGTGGTCGATCTCGCGCTTCAGGTCGGTGTTCCAGAGGGTGGAATAGCCTTCGCGACCTCCCCAGAAGGTGTAGCCCAGGCCGCCGAGGTCGGCCGTGACCTCCATCGCCTTCTTCACCTGGGCCGCGGCATAGGCGAAGACGTCGAGGTTCGGGCTCGTCGCCGCTCCGTGGGCGTAACGCGGGTTCGAGAAGAGGTTTGCGGTTCCCCAGAGCAGCTTGACGCCGGTCCGCCCCATCTCGTCCTTCAGAAGCTTGACGATCTCATCAAGATTCGCGTGGCTCTCCTTCAACGTCGAGCCTTCCGGGGCGACGTCGCGATCGTGGAACGCATAAAACGGCACGCTGAGCTTCTCGAAGAACTCGAACGCCACTTTCACGCGAACCTTCGCCCGATCCATCCCGGTGACGCCTTCGTCCCAAGGGCGAATGGCCGTGCCGACGCCAAACGGGTCGGAGAGCGGGTTGGCGAAGGTGTGCCAGTAAACCACGGAGAAGCGAAGGTGCTCCTTCATGGTCTTGTCGCCGACCACCTCGTCGGGGTTGTAATGCTTGAATTCCAAAGGGTTGCGCGACTTCGGGCCGCCAAACTGGATCTTCGGAACGCCTGCGAAATATTCGGACATCGAACCACCACCCCGCTTGAGAGAATGCCTCGCCCTGGAGGTCGATAAGGGCCTCCTAGTTTAAAACCGACCAGGCATCGGGGCAACCCCCCCCTTTCATAAGGACTCAGGACTTACGGGGATCAGGAGGATTGCAAAGTCGAGAGGATCAGGTTTTCGTAGCGCGGCGTCACCGCATCCGTTCCAAAAGTAGGGTGGGTCGAGCCTAAGCGAGCCCCACCATGAATGCGTGGTGGGGCTCGTTGCACTCGACTCACCTTACGAATCTCAGGACCAGGACTTGGTGAATCGGGGATTCGGATCTTATCGGTGGTTTCCGGCGTTCTCGTAGATTGGTTCGGCTCCGAAGCCATCGAGTGCCTGGCCGGCGGTCGAGGACCAGGTCGGCTCGGCGAAGGCTGGGACCGGTTCGGGTTCGGTCCGGAACAGTCCGAGAGTCTCGGCGACGCTCCGATAGCTGACCGAGGAAAGCGAGTCGGGATGAGTCAGGACGACGGGGCGACCATCGAGCAGCGCCTCGGTCACGGCCGGGTCGTGCGGGATCGTCGCCGGCAGCAGGTAAGCGCCGATCGCCTCGCGGACCTCGTCGGCCCAGCGATCGTGGGGCGGAAGTGTCAACAAGATTCCGCGCATCTTGACCCGCGAGCCATTCGCTCCGGCGGCCTGAAGGGCTTCGAGAAAGGCGGGAAGGGTCCGGAAGCCCATCGGGTCGGAACGCATGACCAGGACAACTTCATCGCTCAGCCCGAGCAAGAGTTCGAGCCACTCGCCGAGGAACGGCGGCGAGTCGAGGATCGCCAGGTCGTAGTCGCCCGAGTAACGAGCCGACACGACGCGAGCCAGGAGCGTCTGGAGCGTCGCGACCTCGGGACAGGCGTCTTCTTCGAGGCGGATGATCTCGACGCCCGGCAAGATGTCGGCCGAAGCTTCGAGATCGGCACCGAGCGACGATGAGATTCCGCCCGATGGGTCGCAGTCGACCAGGAGGACTCGCGACCCCGACTGGCCGGCCAGGGCGGCGAGGTTGATCGCCGTGGTCGTCTTGCCGACGCCCCCTTTCTGACTCGATATCAGAAGAATTCTCATCGGCGGATCTCCACGAGAAAAGTCATGTTCAAACCATGGTCAAGCCAAAATGATCGCCCCAGGAGAGGACGTCCTGGTTGGGTTCGTTTCGTCTCAGTTCGGGCCGGATCAGGCGGAGGATCTCATCGGCGACGACCGAGTAAGCCAGCCGGGCCGGGCCGTCGGGAACGCCCTCGGTGAGGCTCGCGGGCCATTCCCGGATCTCCTGAAGTTCGGGGATCGGGTGATCGATCAGGAGGTCCGGGCAGCTCCGGCGAAGGTGGCCAAGGATCTCGACTTGAAGGGGCACCGACTCGTCGTAAGCCGTGATCAATAGTCCGGCGACCTTGAGCCACGGGTTGGTCTGGCGGGCCTGAGCGAGCCGTCGATTGGTGACGGTGAGCGTCCGGATCGACAGCGGGTCGGCCGAGCCGGTCAGGAGGACACCGTGGGCCAGGTCGAGAATCGAGCGCGATTCGGCGGCCGTCAGCGCCGGGGCGTCGACGACGACCAGGTCGCCGATCGGGTTTTTTAACCAGTCTCCCGACCGACCATCGATGAACCGAACCCCTTTCCAGTCCGAGGCGACCAGGCCGGTCGCTCCCACCGGGTCGGCGTCGACCAGGGTGACATCAAGCCCCAGCCGTCCCCAGGTCCAGGCCAGGGCGAGGCTCGTGGTGGTCCGGGCCGTTCCCCCTTTCTGGCTGGAAACCGCGAGAATATATGGTTTTTTGGCGGTCGTCGGACGATTCGTGGCGAAGTCCATCGGGTCAATCTCCGAACTCGGAGAACAGGCGATCCGCCGTCACCCAACCCCGAGCGGGGTCGGTCGTGGGAATGGGAGGGGTCGCGGCAGCCGGTTCGAGTTCCCGGACCGGAACGACCGAGACGGGTTCGCGGCGTGGGACGCTGGGAACGGGTTCGGAGCGGGTCGGCGGTTCGATCACGTCCTCCATTCCGTCCAACCCGCTCCAGTCGGCCGCGCTGACCGAGCTGAGCGGGTCAACCTCGGCCCGAGGGGTCGGTCGCTCCGGTTCGGCAACCGGTCGAAAGTCGGAAAGTCCGGCCATCGCCCGGTCCATCCGCCGGCGCTCGCCGTCCTTCAGCAAGCTCGGCTCGGTCGGCACGGAAGTCGCGGCGACCGGCTCGATGATCGGCTCAAACACGGGCGAGTCGGCGATCGGCTCGATGATCGGAGCCGCCACGACGGGCGGAGTCGGGGTCAGTCGCGGCGTGGGTTCGGCCTGACGAGCAGCCACATCGAATCGTTCCGGGCGGAGAGCACCCAGAGATGCTCGCCAGAGATCGACAAGCCAAGAAAAGGGCCCTCGTCGACGGGGAATTGTTCCAGGATTGTCGGTTCGCCGCTTGAAGTCCATCGCACGATCTCTCCGGAAGAAAACAGGCCAATGATCGAGTGGGAATCGGCGGGATCAGCCGCCAGGTCAACCAGTTCCGCGGGTCCGGCAAGCGGCTCGACGGTCGACGACTCGGGATCGATCCGGTAGGCGATGCTTCGGCCATTGACCCGAATCTGGCCGACCAGACCAGCGCCGACCGGAATCAAGCGTTCGGAAGGTCCCGGCAGGGGGATCGTCCGGCCCGTGGCGCCGGTCGAGTCGAGAAGCTGAACCAAGGGGGTCGGTGCGGACGTCGCGACGGCGACCCGGCCATCGGCCAGCCGGGCCATCGGACCGGCGGCGGCTCCCGGGAGATCGCGACGCCAGCGGAGCCGAGGGGCCGAATCCGAGAGGTCGTATTCCCAGAGGGTCGAGCCGGTCCGCACGGTGACCCAGGACTCCGAGGATCGATTGAAGCCGAGATCGTCGATCGGTTCGGCCTGGCGAAGAATCGCCCGGGCTTCGGATTCGCCGTCAAGCAGTTCCAGCAACTGGTTGCCCGCGACAAGGTGGAGCGTATCGCGGCCGGTTGGTCGGGCCAGAGTCGCCGGCTGGTGGACGATCCCCGAGCGGGTCGCGTTCGATTGCCGGAACCGGAAGAGTCCGACCGGCGTGAGGACGAGAACCCCCGTGGCTCCCTCGGCGACGATCGATCGGGCCTCGACTCCCAGACACCGGGCTGTCGATGGCGTCGAAGTCGTGGTCTGGATCTCGATCGGAACCTGATTCGCGGATTCGAGCCGGTCGATGACCCAGGAGGCGTCGGCGGGGCGACGCGCCGGGTCTTTTTCGAGCAGAGCGGCGAGGATCTCGATCCACCGGGCCGGGAGGTCGGGATGGATCGCCGGCGGTCGGTTGAGATGCTGGAGCGCGATCTCCTCGGGCGACCCCTCGAACGGCGTCCGACCGTGGAGCGTTTCGTAGAGGATCACGCCGAGCGCGTAGAGGTCGCTGCCAGCAGAGAACTGGCCCGAGATCTGTTCGGGCGCGAGGTAGGCCGGAGTACCCAGCATGGTGTAGGCGCCGGTGAGGCGGGCGAGGTCGAGCGCCTGGGAGATGCCGAAGTCGGCCAGCTTCACGCGCCCGTCTGC
>JAJYCH010000505.1 GCA_021778575.1 Planctomycetota bacterium | reverse complement strand
CTCCATGACCGCGAAATTCTCGGGAAGGTTCGGTCCCCCGTTGTTGGGCTGATTGTAGGCGGGGTCCCAGTGACTATATTCCAACCTCGACCCATCCACCCAGACCCATTTTCCTTCGGCAACTTCGTCGGTCATCCCGAGCCAGATCTTCATTGCGGAACTGGCCTGAAGTAAGGAAACGAGGAAGCTGTTCTCCTGTTCGTTGTTGACGATGACAAGGTGGCCCCCCATCGCTTCGCAGTTTTTCTTGGCTTCGAGCCAGCTCATCGATTCGGAGAACAGCTTGTAGCGATTCCCGCCGAATGCGGCCGCGTCGGTCGGGATGATCGGTCTTGCGCTGGGGTTGGCATTCCCGGACGCCTTGGGTGATGGAGGCTCCATCGCGGTTTTCGGCGGTTCGGGTTGAGCTTCGGCGACGACGGGACCGGCGGGGGGCAATTCCTTGATCGCGAGATCCTTGAACCGGACCTCGGTGGGCCCGTTCGCCCCGACTTCGAGCGCGATGATCCCACTTTTCGGCAAGGAGGAATCGGTGCGCTCGAAGGTCACTCGGCCGTTCCAGGAAATCGTGACATAGTCGCCTTTGACTGTGACGATGAGATCGTTCCAGTCGCTGACACGGACCGGCGGGTCGATTTTCTCCGAGAATCCCCGGAGGTTGCCGCGCTCCCCCTCCTCGACGACGAGCCCCCACGCCCCTTCGCCGATATCGGCCTGAGGCCCGAGGACATCTCCATTGTTGGTCCTCCGGCCGCGGAACAAGATCCCGCTGTTTCCCGAGGTCAGCTTCACGCTCGCCTTCAGGATGAAGTTGCCATAGGACTTTTTGGTGAGCAGATATTGGTTAAAAGCAAGTAAGCCGTCGTGCTTGCCCAGGAGAACGCCGTTCTCGACCGTGAAGACATCCTTCTGTCCTTCGGGCACGGTCCAGCCGGTCAGATCCGTGCCGTTGAACAGACGCTCGAACCCTGGTTCCGGGGCGGTTAGTGGCTCAACCGGGCTGGGAGTCTCGTTCGTCGGACGATCCGGTTCCGGCTCGACCTTCCTGGTCAGGCGATTCGGCTCCAGACTGACCCTGATCTCCTCCGACCCACCGTTCTTGAGGATCACGGTCTTGTGGAAGGTCCGGAATCCCTCCCGGGTCACTTCCAGCTCGTGCGGACCTGGAACCGCGCTGATCTCGACGGGATTGTCCTTGCCCGGCCAGGAGTAGGGATACTTGCCGCCGTCAACGAGGATCTCGGCGTCCCTGGGAACGTTCTTGAGAAGGATGGTCCCTTCAGGCGACCCGAGGCTGAAGAATCCCGCCAGACCGGCGATCAGCACGGCACCCACCAGGCTTGCGACCCACAAGGTTGACGAGCCCCGGCGCGGCCCTTTGGGCAAATTCAGGACCGGGCGGCCTTCGGGAATGGGTTCACTTTCGGGCCGACGGCTCAGAGCCTCGCCCCGGAGCGAGGTCACCTCCTGCGTGATGATCCCGGCGAAGAAGTGGGCGGCGACACTCTCCGGCGACTTCTCCGGCTCCGGAATTCCGGAGACCGACAGTTCCGCCATCGGTGCTCGAGATTGAGCCAGGAAGCCTTCCAGCTCCCGCGCCAGCTCGTTCATCGAGGCGTAGCGATTTCTGGGCTCGCGCGCGATCGCCTTCTGACAGATGGCGTTCAAAGCCGGGCTGAGATCGGTTCGATAAACCGAGGGCGGGTCGGGTTCTTTGACATTTTTCAGGCCGATGACCAGCGACCAGGGGCCTTCGAAGGGCCGTCGACCGGTCAACAGTTCGTAGAGGATCACGCCCAGGCTGTAGACGTCGACGGTCGGCCCGACGGCCGTGATATCCCCGGCGGCTTGCTCAGGGGCCATGTAGAGCGCGGTTCCGAGGACGTTGCCGGTCCGGGTCAGATTTCCGCCGTCGTCGCCGCCGACCATCCGGGCCAGGCCGAAGTCCATGACGATCAACTCGCGGCGGCGGTTGACCATGATGTTGCCGGGCTTCAAATCGCGGTGGACGACGCCCCGATCGTGGGCTTCCTGAAGTGCCTGGGCGAGCTTGAGAGTAATGGCGGCGGCCTGAACCTCGGTGATGGCCTGGTTTGACCCCATCGCCTCGGATAGCGGCTTGCCCTTGATGTAGGGCATGGTCAGATAGTGGACGCCGTCAACCTCGCCGACGTCGAAGACCTGACAAAGGTTGGGGTGGTCGAGAGTGGCCGCCGCTCGGGCTTCACGCTCGAACCGCTGGACAACCTGGGGACCGTCGCTTGGTGCAAAGTAGGGAACCTTGAGGGCGACCTCGCGCTGAAGCCTGGTGTCGACGGCCAGGTAGACCGCCCCCATTCCCCCTTGCCCGAGCTTTTTCATGATCCGGTAGCGGCCGAATTGTTCGGGAAGCTCGATCGGGCCCAGTGACTCCCCCGCGCGTTTCCAGGCAGAGGCATCACCCGAGACCGCCGAGGCGGCGTCGCCATCGGGCCGGGCGAGGGCGAAGATATGGCCACACTTCTTACAGCGTCCCCGCTTCCCTAACGACTGTTCCTCGACACTGGCGACAGCCCCACAATCGGGGTTCGGGCAGCTTATTCGAACAGTCATGGGCGAGGACTCCGCACCGGATCGAACGGATTCACAGGTCACGCGATCTAAAGTCTCGTCAGCATAAGCAATAATCGACCGGTTTCCAATCCATTCCCGCGTGAATCAAGCGGCGTCGTCAAGCGTCCGGCCGAACCCGAGGGACGAGAACTCGCCTGGCCCACTCGCGGCAATTTTCGTGGAAGGCCGTGTCATCGGCCTCCGGGTCTTCAAGCCGTTCCAGAATCTCCGAGGACGTCAGGATCGGGAAGGCCCGACTTCGAGGCGAAGGTCGGTAAGTTCCCGCGAACTTACCCCTTGTCGCCAGGTGATAAAAAACGAGCTTGCGCCGAGGGATGTCGAAGACCCAGAGTTCGGGAATCTTCAGGAAGGCCCCTGCGCGGAGCGCCTTGGTCGCCGGGTTCGAGACGACGACCTCGATGGCCAGGTCGGGCGGCTGATTCTTTTTTGCCCGACCATGGCTCTGGATGTAATAAGCGGCGTCCGCCTCATAAGCCGTGTCGCCGACGCCTAGAGGTAGATACCAGGTGGTGGACCTGAGTGTCGAATGCTTGATTCTCAGGATCAAGCAAATCGCCAGGATCAAGCTGGAGAGGCGATCAAGTTCCTGCTCATGAGGCATCCCTGGTGACACGAGCGTCACGCTCCCTTCGAAACACTTGAGCCGAGGCCCCCCTTCGGCCCGGGTCTCCAGAAACTGGAGGAGCGTGCCGGGGTTGATGTCGAACGAGAGGACAGTGTCGGGGGTGATCATCGGCGAGAGTGTCGAGGCCATCGGCAACGCTCCGTCTCCAGAATTCAGTGATCCAGTTCGGCATCCCAGAGCGAACCTTTGCGGGACGCTTGGCGCGGGGCCTTCTTTCGCCCGTTCGTTCGGCTTTCGTGCCATTCCTGAAGCGAAAGGGTCATGCTGAAAAAGCAGCAGAAGAACATCCCGAACAATCCGAAAATCCCGAGCCAGGGAGTCACTCTGTCGAGGTGAAAGACCGTCCAGAGACCCCATAGGCTCCAGAGATAGACCAAGCCGTGAATCTGGATGATCCAGTTCCCGGAGCCCTGACCGTTCGATTGACGCAACGCCCGAGATTCAAAAGCCTTGCACGCCAATGCCAGGAGCACCGGCACGACGCAGACAGCGGCCAGGATGGCGAAGGTGATCAACAGACCCATGAGTCGAGACTCCCCGAGTGAAGTCGAACGATTCCACTTTACCCCCTTGAACGATTCGCGTCGATCCGCCAAAGTTGGCCCCGGCCTTCGGATTGCCGTAAGATGACGGTGTGAACTTCGCGAGGGGACTTCCTGTCTGATTCCACTGGCGGGATCGCCCGGCCGACGGGGCGATCCTTCTCTTTTCCTGGGCGACGGCTCGAGGCGCGACGATGGGTTTCTTCATCACGACGGCAATCGATTACCCCAACAGCCGGCCGCATATCGGCACGGCATTCGAAAAGATCGGGGCCGACGTCCAGGCCCGGTTTCGACGGATGGAGGGAGACGCCGTCCACTTCCTGATGGGCAACGACGAGAACACCATCAAGGTCTCGCAGGCGGCCGAGAAGCTGGGCCTCGAACCCAAGCCCTACGTCGACGATATGGCCCGCCAGTTCCAGGAAGTCTGGACCGCGCTCGAGATCTCGAACGACGACTTCATCCAGACCTCGGAGACCCGTCACCACGTCGGCTGTCAAAAGTTCATCCAGGCGGTCTACGACGCCGGGGATATTTATAAGAAGTCGTATGTCGGCCTCTATTGCGATGGCTGCGAAGCGTTCAAGACCGAGAAAGAGGTCGTCGACGGCCGCTGCCCCAACCATCCGAACCGCGAGCTCCGCCACGTCGAGGAGGAGAATTACTTCTTCCGCCTGACCAGCTTCGCCGACCGCCTGCTCGCCCATTACGAGGCCAATCCCGACTTCATCCAGACCGAACGCCG
>JAJYCH010000504.1 GCA_021778575.1 Planctomycetota bacterium | reverse complement strand
CGAACCTTGGCCTGGGTCCGGAGATCCTTGACCATCCGCTCGGCCTGAGCATGAATCTGCTCACGCGACTTGAGCTGGCCGGAACCGGCCGCCTTGAGCAAGGTCTGGTCGGGCGGAGCGTCCCAGAGCCCGAAGGAGAGGCGGGCGGCGATGTCGGACTCGTCCGAGCAATCGATTTCTCGGTACAGAAATCGGGGCGATTTGAGGATGAGAAGGAGGCTGCGCTTGACTGAGGTCTCGGGATCTCCCGACGCGAACTGACGGAAGACGTAACGTTCTTTTTGCTCATCGGTGAGCGGGCGACGAAAGGCCCGTTCGGCGAACTTCAGGCAGAAGTCGCGAAGCTTGGCGGTTCGATCTCCCGAGTCCGGGTTCGCTCCGGCGAGTTCCTTGAGCCGAGAGGCGACGAAGTCGACCAGTTCGAGCGCTCCTTCGGTCGTCGCCTGGTCCCATTCCTTCGAGATCGAGGTCCCTCGCTCGTAGCCCACGCTCCGGTCATCGGGTGGGAACGCCGTTGCGCAGACGTATTGCTCGGGGGATCGACCGGGAGCGAGGTTACCCGAGGGAATCACTTCGGGCGGACGATGCGGGAGCTTCCACTCCAGCGCGATCGATGCCTTGACCTCCGGTGCCTTGGCCTTCTTCTCCTTCGAATCCTCGACCCCTTGCTTGCCCTTCGAGAAGTCGAGCCGGATCGGGTAAACCCGGCCGGCGACCAGGAAAAGCGACCCTCGATACTCGGTGTCGCTTCCCGACTTGACCCAGGCGTCGATCAAGGGATGCTCATAATCGTTGACCCAGAGCCGCAACGAATGCTCGGTCTTGACGATAAACTCGATCTCCCCCGTCTCGGGAGCCAGGACCGACCCTCGCCAGGAGATCGAGAACTCCTGCGGACTGAACTTGTCGGGTTCCGGCCCCTGAACGCCGAAGTCGAACTTGACCTGTGGGTCGACCCGGCTGAGGACCTTGTCGTTGTTCCGGAAGTGGTTGGCCTTGTAGTAGTCGGCCTTGAGGCCCTGTTCCTTGCCGTCCCACTGGCTCGGCTCGCGAAACCCGCTGATAATCTCGGCCAGGCTATTGCGGTATTGCCGGACGGTCAGCCGCGAGAGTTCGATCCGGGCCGGTTTGTTCCGGGCCTGGGCGGTCCGGGAGTAAAACGCGTCCGAGATATAGGCCGCGACTTTCCGCGCCTCGTCGCCGACACAGGTCCCAGGCTCATCCTCGGGCATGGTCCTCTCGATCAGCCGGGTGAGCTGGGCGGGTGACTTGTCGCCCAGGAGCGGACGATCGTAGTCCTTCGAGCCCTCACCCAAGGCTCCATGGCACGAGGCGCAGCGAGCCCGGTAGATCTGCTCGCCGGTCGAGCGATCATCGGCGGTAACGTCGGTCGCGAGGAATCCGAGGGCGATCAGGACGCCAGGGAGCAAGATCCCGGCGGATCGCGAGCGTGAAGGCGAGTTATGCATCAGTCGACCAACCCTGACGGAGGCGGGGCGAGCAAGCGAATCCGCGACGATCGATCCGGAAGATTCCCGGTAGGAGGGAGCCCCGGCAGTCGGTTACGGGATTCTTCAACATTGTTTGTAACCCATCGATCGCTATCGGACAAGTCCACGACGATTGATCCGCATTTTTTCCCAAGAAAAGAGATGGACCCGGTTGGCCCGGGTCCGTGTGAGAGGTCCAGTCTTTCGCGTCAACGACGTTTTCCGGGCGATCCCTTGTCGAGGAGGAGTTCGGACTGTTGCGCCGAGAGAGCCTTGCCGGCGGGTTCATGGCGGGACCGAAGGCGGAAGACGCTGACGGATCGTCCCTGGGTCTGGTACGAATCCCCCTCTTGATGGAATGTCGCCTCGGCGATGCCGTCGGCCGTATCGAGAAGTCGTTCCCAGTGACGGTCGGCCTGGTGGGGCGGGAAGGTGAACTCCAACGGCTCGTGGTTGGCGTTGAGCAGGATCAGGAGGGTTTCGCCGATAATGGGGTCGCCATCGTCGTCGACGTCACCGATCAGGTCCCCCGCCAGTCGAATCCCGAAGCACTTGACCCAGCCGGCGTCCCAACTGGCCTCGTCCATTTCCTCGCCACTGGGCGAGAGCCAGGTGATATCCTTGACCCCTCGGATGGGACGTCCCTTGAAGAACCGCCGGCGCTGAAAGACCGGCTGAGTCTTCCGGATCTGGATCAGCTTGGCAACGAAGTCGAGAAACTCGCGCTTGGAATCGTCCAATTCCCAGTCGAACCAGGTCGTGTCGTTATCCTGGCAATAGGCGTTGTTCGAGCCATTTTGCGAGTGGCTCAGTTCATCCCCGGCGCAGATCATCGGCACGCCTTGCGAGAGAAGGAGCGTCGCCATCATGTTCCGCTTCTGCTGCTCACGAAGCTTCCGGATCTCGGGGTCGTCGGTCGGCCCTTCGGCCCCGCAGTTCCAGCTCCGGTTATCGTCGGCGCCATCACGGTTTTCCTCGCCATTGGCCTCGTTGTGTTTCGAGTCATAGCTGACGAGATCCTGAAGCGTGAAGCCGTCGTGACAGGTCACGAAGTTGATACTCGCGTAAGGCTTCCGGCCATCGTCCTGGTAGAGGTCGCTGGAGCCGCTGAAGCGCGTGGCGAACTCGTTGATCAGTCCGCCCTCGCCCTTCCAGAAGCTCCGGACGCAGTCGCGGTACTTGCCGTTCCACTCGGTCCAGAGGACCGGGAAGTTACCGACCTGATATCCGCCCGGTCCGACATCCCAGGGCTCGGCGATCAGCTTGACCTGCGAGATCACGGGGTCCTGGTGGATGATGTCGAAAAACGCGCCGAGTTTGTTGATCTCGTGCAGCTCCCGGGCGAGCGTGCTGGCCAGGTCGAAGCGAAATCCATCGACGTGCATCTCGTTGACCCAGTAGCGAAGGCTATCCATGATGAGCTGAAGGACTCGTGGATGCTTCATGTTGGGCACGTTGCCGCAACCGGTGAAATCCATGTAGAAGCGAGGATCTTCCGGCGACAGCATGTAATAAGCGGCGTTGTCGATCCCTTTCATCGACAGCATCGGCCCGAGATGGTTTCCTTCCGCGGTGTGGTTGTAGACGACGTCGAGGATGACCTCGATTCCCGCGGCATGCAGGGCCTTGACCATCGTCTTGAACTCGCGGATCGGATCAGCGCCGGAGTAACGATAATCGGGCGCCAGGAATCCGAGACTGTTGTAACCCCAGTAGTTGACGAGGTTCTTTTCAAGGAGGTGGCGATCATCGATATGATAATGAACCGGAAGCAATTCGACCGCGGTGATCCCCAGCTTGGTGAGGTGTTCGATCGCGGCGTCGCTGGCCAGGGCCGAATAGGTTCCTCGGATCTCATCAGGAATTCCGGGCAACTTACGGGTCAAGCCCTTCACGTGGGCTTCATAGATAATTGTCTGGTGCCAGGCGGTATTGGGGCGGATATCATCACCCCATTCGAAAGCGGGATCGATCACCCGGGCCAGCGGCGCGAAGGGAGCGCTGTCGCGCTCATCGAAGGCCAGATCCTCGGCCTCATCGCCAACCTTGTAGGGGAACATGGCGTCATCCCAGCGGACGTCACGGCCGATCGCCTTCGCGTAGGGATCGAGCAGGAGCTTGTTGGGGTTGAATCGGTGTCCCCGCGCCGGCTCGTAGGGTCCATGCACTCGGTATCCGTAAAGTTGACCGGGCTGGATGTTCGGAATGTAGACATGCCAGACGAGGTCGGTCCGCTCGGGCATCGTCAACTTGATCGATTCGCTCGCGGAGTCCGGACGGTCGAACAGACAGAGTTCGACCTTCGTCGCGTTTTCGGTGAACAGAGCGAAGTTCACTCCCTTGCCGTCCCAGGTTGCTCCCAGCGGATAAGGATGTCCCGGCTTCGTCTTCATCGTGTCTGAGCCTTTCCGGTCGGACGGCAACTTGGATGTATTTGAACGGTTTGACCCGAAACCAAGAGTCGGTAGACTCTCACTCTCGACCTCGAGAGAATCGTCCGGCAGACGATCGCGAGTGAGCAGAGCAACTGGCGTGCCGAACTGCTGAGTCATCCGGTTGACACAAGCTAATGGGATAGATGTCGAGCTTTCGGTCGATTATTGATGCGTCATTTGGTCCCATTGCGGAGGAGTCATTGACTCGGCCAGACGATCGCGAGGATAATCATCAGGAATCCACCATCGATTATTCGCATCAAGAGATTCCACAACGTGCCGCCATAAGATTGGTTCGGATCAGGACCGCACGCGTCCGCCACTGTAGGGTCAGCAGCGAGAGGACCAGAATCTTCGGCATCGACCCTGTATTCTGGCTGGCATCATGGCTCCGATCGCACAATGGGCGATCGGAGCCGTGGGCCCGAATCGGACGATCTGAAAGTAATAGGCTGTCGATTTTCACCAAAGTATCACTCGTCTCGTCGTCGGAGTTCCGTCCCCATGAGGCTTCAGCTCGATCGCAAATCCCGTCGGCGTCGTCCTGCTCCATTTGGGATCGAGAGACTCGAATCTCGAGCCTTGCTGGCCTTGCTGAGTGGATCGAC
>JAJYCH010000503.1 GCA_021778575.1 Planctomycetota bacterium | reverse complement strand
GGCGACATGGGTGGTGGCGGCGGCATGGGTGGCGGCGGCGGCGGTGGCGGACACCACTGATCCCGGAACAGCCCCGAACAGATCACAAGAAACGGCCGGCGCGGGGTGAATGCCTCGCGTCGGCCGTTCGCGTTTGGGTTGACCTGGATCAATGGCGGAAGTGGCGGCGACCGGTCAGGATCATGGCCATGCCATGCTCGTTGCAGGCCTGGACGGTTTCGTCGTCGCGTTTCGAGCCGCCCGGCTGGATCAGCGCGGTGACTCCGGCCTGGGCCGCCACGTCGGGACCATCGCGGAACGGAAAAAAGGCGTCGGAGGCGAGGACGGCGCCTTGAGCCCGTGGTCCCGCTTTCTCGACACTGATCCGGACCGAGTCGAGCCGGCTCATCTGTCCGGCGCCGACTCCGATCAGTTGGCGACCGCTAGCCAGCACGATCGCGTTCGATTTCACCGCCTGACAGATCCGCCAGGCGAAGCCCAGGCTGGCCCGTTCGGCGGCGCTGGGGCTCCGCTCCGATGCGACCGTTCCCGACGAGGGATCGTCCTCCATCGTATCCCAGTCCTGGACGAGGAGTCCCCCTTCGACGCGTCGGAGATCAAAACCAGCCGGCTTGGGACCGTCGGGGCCGATCGGCGCTTCGAGCGCGAGCAGGCGGACGCTGTTCTTCCAGGTGGGTTTGGTGGTCAGCAGCCGGAAGGCGTCGGGGTCGAACGAGGGGGCGACGATCGCCTCGATGAAACGTCCGGGGACGCAGAGCCGCTCGGCGGTCGCTCGATCGACCGGACGGTTCATACCGACAATCCCGCCGAAGGCGCTGACGGGGTCACCTTCGTAGGCCAGCTCGAACGCCTCGGCGAGCGAATCGGCTTCCGCCGCGCCACAGGGGTTGTTGTGCTTGAGAATCGTCGCGGCCGGGTCGGCGAACAGGCGGATCAGCCGCAGGGCGCTATCGAGGTCGAGCAGGTTGTTGTACGACAATTCCTTGCCGTGAAGGATCTTCGCCGTTGCCAGGTTCGGCCCCGTCGTCCCTGGCTCGACGTAAAACGCCGCCCGCTGGTGGGGGTTTTCGCCGTAACGAAGGACCGACCGTCGCTCGAATCTGGGCGCGATCCGGCTTGGGAACGGTTCCGGCTTCGCCTCGGGGTTGGCCAGGTAATCGGCGATCGCCCGGTCATAGCTCGCGGTTTGCTCGAAGACGGCCAGGGCCAGACCTCGGCGGAACGACAGGGTGGTCCCGCCGTGTTCGAGGAACTGCTCGGAGAATGCCGCGTACTGGTCGGGGTTGGTCAGAACGGCCACGTGGGGATGGTTCTTTGCCGCCCCTCGGATCAGGCTCGGGCCACCGATATCGATGTTCTCGACCGCTTCCTCGAAGCTCACGTCGGGTCGGGCGACGGTCGCCTCGAACGGGTAAAGGTTGACCACAACGAGGTCAATCGGCTCGATTCCTTGAGCTTCGAGCGCCGCCAGATCGCCGGGGATCTCGCGACGGGCAAGAATTCCGCCGTGGAGCTTGGGGTGAAGCGTCTTGACCCGGCCGCCCAGGATCTCGGGCTGGCCGGTATAGGCGGAAACCTCGGTCACGGCGAAGCCCGCCTCGTCCAGCGCGGTTCGGGTGCCACCGCTGGCCAGCAGGTGGACCCCTCGGTCTGCCAGAACCCGGGCCAGGTCGATCAGGCCACGCTTGTCGGAGACACTCAGCAAGGCCCTGCGGATCGGAACGATCTCATTCATTGTGAAACGTGACTTGGTCAGACCTTGGTGGTTGGGAAAGTGCCCGCGCCGACGGGCAAAGCCGCGAAACAGCGAAGGCCAGCCCCCGTTCGCTGGGAGCTGGCCTTCGATTGTAACGGGTCTGGAGGGATCTCGAACAGCGGTTGAACGGGGACGTCGCAAACTTCAACCCTGCTGCCTCGGAACCATTTACTTCGGGTTGGTCCCTTCGACGGGCGGAGCGGTGACGGTCCCTTCGGTTCCCGCCTCGACCGGCACGACCGGGGTCAGAGCAGGGCCGTCGGGATATCCTTCGGGCGGGACGTAGCCGAATGGCTTGGCTTTCGGGTCGCGGATCGGCCGGGGGGCAAACTGAGAGATCTCTCGGAGGCAGATCACCAGCCCGTGAGTCGTGCCGAAGTAAAGCCGGTCGTCGAACCGATTGGTCGGCCCGAGGGCGTAGCCTCGGAGGTTGATCCCGGAACGCTTGAACGTGGTGGTCGGGTCGTAAACCACCTTGCCGGTCGCCCGGTCGACGACGAAGAGGTCGTCATCGTGCGACTCAAGATAAACCTTGGACGCACTCACGGCGATCAGCCGTCCACCCAGGGTCGAGATCGTCCAGCGTGGCTTGCCGGTGGGAATGTCGACCGAGGTCAAGAATCCCTCGTCGTTGATGACGTAGACGTCGTTATCCGAAACCAGTGGCTCCTGTTCGACCGGCGATCCGGTGGCGAAGGTCCAATTTTCGATCCCGGTGAACAGGTCGATCGAATAGAGGGCCCGGTCGCTGGAGGGGACAAGGAGGGTCCGGACCCCCGAGGTCGCCAGGGGGGCGACGATCGGTCCGCCGGTCGCGAACCTCCAGAGCAGTTGCGGAGCTTCGACCTTCGAGAGGTACAGCTTCTTGTCCTCTGAGCCGAAAGCCACGACCTTCCCGGCGATGATCGGGTGCGAGGTCACCCGGGCGTTGGTCTGGATGTTCCAGAGAAGTTTGCCGGTCTTGGCCTCGAAGCTTTCCAGTTTGCCCGACTCGAGCCCGACCATGACGACGGTATCGTCGGCGGCGGTCGAGCTGCTGGGGATGTCGGTCAGTTCCTGCTTCCAGATCTGTCGCCCCGTCTTGCGGTCGAGGGCGAAGATCGAGTTCGAGTTGCTGACGAACACGGCGAACGTGTTGACCGAGACCGGGCTGGCCTTGGTCGTGATATCGCCGAGGTGGGCACCCCAGAGGAAGCGCCCGGTCTCGGCGTCAAAGGCGTAGAAATTGGCGTGGTTGGTCTGGCCGAAGAGCATGCCGTTGTCAATGCTCAACTGGATGAGCTTCTCGGCTCCGACCAGCGGAATGACAGTGGTGAATTGGAGATCCAGGTTGATCCGAGCCAGGGCGCGTCGGCCCGGGATCGTGTCGGTGCCGAACGGAACCTGGGCGCGGGTAGTGCCGCAGACCAGGAGCAGGGCCAGACTGGCCAGGACGAGTCGACGGGGCATGGCGTCCCTCACAATCCGATGGTGAACTCAAGGTCCGAAGACCGGGCCGGGACCGATCACCTTCCCGATAGGGCCGGGACAGCCGGCCCGACGCCCCCTCGATCGTCGAAGTCGAGAACGTTGGCGCACTCGATCGATGACGCTTCATCCTTGCCGATGCCCGGGGGTTCGTCAAGTTGGGATGTCCGGGAACTTCAGGGAGTTTGCCAGAATCGCTCATTATTAAGGTCGATCGGTTCGCTGATGACCTCCGGCTCCGATTCTTCGGATTCTTCCGGCGCGTCCGCGATCGCGAACGGTGTTGATCCAGGGGCCGCCGCCGAGGAGGCGGCCAGACATTTCGGGCAGGCGTCGCCGACGCCCGCGTACGGTTCCGAGCACCGGGGGCAGAGCCCGGCGGCTCGTCGGAGAGTCGGCAGCGAGGCCCGAAGGCTGGCCCCCTCGGTCGTCGCGCCAAAAGTTTCGGCAATCCGGCCGGCCAGGGCCACGACGTCCGGTCGAACAGTCCCCGTCCGGAGCCGCCGCTGGATCAGGACCATCAACCATTTGACCAGGACCTGGTCGACCTCGCGGATTGAATCGCCGGGAACGATCCGGGCGAGTTCGTCGCGAGACTGGATCGCTCCGTCGGGGTCGTTCGCCTGGCGGGCGGCCTCGATCCGCTGGCGGAGGTCGTCGGCGGCAAACCGGCGTGAACGATCCAGTTCGTCGGTCAGCGCGATCACTCGGGGATCGGTGGGATACTCGTCGGCGATCTCGCGGAGAATCAATTCGGCCTCGGCCCATTGTCCGGCGTCAATCGCCGCGCGGACCTCCGAATGATCACGACCTCGGGCGGGTCTCGAAGGATTTGCCGGGCCCAGCGGGGCCCGTTCGAGAGCCAGGGCGATCCGTTCGAGGACTGGCAGGACCCTGGCGTCGAGCCAGTCGATCAAGCGGTCAATCGGTTCGGCCTGGGGTTCGCTCATGAGATGCCGGGGTTGAGAGCACGGGAAGTTGCCTCTGCGAATTATCGCGTCTCGGTTGACGACTTTCCAGTCCACCCATGAACAAACGGGCCGGCGCGGGATCGATTGATCCCACCTCGGCCCGTTTCGCTGGCTCGATCCGCCCGATTTTCGTTTGACCCGATCAGTTGCCGAGTTGCTTGGCGATCCGGTTGATCGGCATCGGCTCGTCGGCGACGGATTCATCGAACAGGTAATTCATCAGAAAGGCGTCTTCGCCGGTGTCCTGGAAGTGCTCGAGGAGAACCTCGATGGCCTTGAACTGCTGGCCCCGGAAGAAGAGCTGTCCGGCGAGGTTGGTCTCGCGGACGTGCAGGACGATCC
>JAJYCH010000502.1 GCA_021778575.1 Planctomycetota bacterium | reverse complement strand
GCCAGGTCGTTGCCGGTGTAGACCCGGAAGTCGGGCCGGAGCCGGTCGCGCTCGATCAGGCGGAGCCATTCCGGCTCGCGGTGGAGCGACGAATGCTTGACTCCGATGCACGAACGGATGCCCATCAGTTCGCGGTAAACCTCGATCGAGTAGATCCGTCCAAACGGAGCGAAATCGGTACTGAGCTCGAAGCCGATGAACCGGTCGGAATGGCGACCGATCTCGGCGTAAGCCGCGATGACCGCGTCATCGGATAAAGACGTCAGCCCATGCGATTGAAAGACCACCGGGGTTCCGCCGTGCGACTCGATCGACTCGATTCCCGCCAGATAAGCCGCGAGGTTCCAGCCGCTCCCGGGGCGATCTCCCACGAAAGCACCGGCAAAGAACGCACCTCCGCCCAGGATCGAGGCGGTCCGGCGCAAGACTTCGACGCGTAATTCTTCATCGATCAGGTTGGCATAACCGGTGTCCATGTTCACGGCCGGGATCAGTCCGGCGGCGGCTGTCCGGGTGACGTGCGCCTCGAAGCCCGGCCAGTCGACCTCGCCCGATTCGGCGAACGGTAAGAGGATTGCCGACGCCCCCTCGATCTTCCGGCGCGGGCGGATCAGGGCGGTCGGGTCGAGTTCAGGCATCGACGTATCCTTTCGCGATCTTCTCCTCGACCAGGTTCGCGACATGACGGAGCGCCGCGGCTTCGTCGGCCAGAACCTTGGTCTTCGACTGCCCGTCGGTGCCGATCCGGCCGTAGCGCACGGTCACGGAAGCCCCGTCGCGGGCGATCTCCCAGAACCTGGCGGCGGTCCCTTCGATCAGTTCGAAGCGGCGGGTGGTCGTCGGGCTCGGACCTTCGGCCGCGAGTGAAGGATCGATCCAGATGTGATCGACGACCTCGACCGGCAGATCGGCTCGAACGCCGACGTAGGAAGGAAATCGGGGGACGCCGCCATCGGAAAGTTCCTGGTAGCGGAAGGTGATCACCGAGCCGAGCGGCGGCGGGTTGTCGCGCTCGGCGTCGGAAAATCCGGTGCCGACGGCGAACCGGGTGCCGTTGGCCAGCTCGACCAGGAGCGCGCCGAGCCGCCCCTTGTGGCGACCGGACCCGGCGAGATGTTCGAGGACGGTCGCCTCGTCGTCGAGAAAGCTCTTGACCTTCAGGAGTGTCAGCGATCGGCCCACCTCGTAGGGCGAACCGGGCTGGCGGAGCATCAAGCCCTCGCCGCCGAGAGCCTCGATCCTGGCCAGTTCGGCCTTGAGATGGTCGAGCCCGGCGCAAGGGACGTGCTCATGCGCCTTGACGTGATCGAGCCCCTGTTTCTGGATCTGTTCGCTCACGAAGCTGATCCGGTCCTCGAACGGACCGGGGGTCGCGGGGGCGTCGAAGACGATGAAGAAAACGGCCTTCCAGTGGTCGGATTTGTCCTGGCGACGGACGACCCCCACGGTTTTCTGGAACGCCTTCCGGCCGATCCAGAGTTCACCGTCGAGCGGGGTCGAGGGAAGTCCGGCGACGAACCAGTCGGGAGCGTGGAAGCGGTTTCCCAGGCGCGACTGAAAGGTCCGGCCGTCCCAGTAGGCGCGCACGCCGTCGAGCTTCTCGCTCATCCACCAGCCGGTCAGGTCCTGGAATTGATCCCAGCGCTCGGCGAGAAGCAGGGGAGGCAGATCCTTGCTCTCGGCTTCCTCGCCGTCGGCCACGGCGGGCCGATCCACGACCGGCCGGCCGACCCTGGCGTCCTCGGCGGCGTCGCCCCGAAGCTTGCGGAGATGTTTACAGGTCCGACGTTCGATGGCGGTCGACTGGTTCCGCCAGGCCGGGCAGGTGCAGGAATAGACCCCACCGACGTTCTTGAGCACATAGGGCCGGGCTCCCGACCCCTTCATCTCGACCGATTCGCCGTCAGGCAGGTCCGGCATGGTCAATCCCTTCACGGTCCAGGCCTGGGTCGATCCGTTTTTCCGAGTTCATCGCCCGTCACCCTTCTCCGCCGCGAACTTGCTCCACGGGCGGGACGGCATATCTTTCAAGAGATCTTTCATCCAGCCATATTCGGGGCGAGCCTTGAGAAAGTCGGCGGCGACGAAGTCGGGCGCGTTGTGGTGGCCGATCGCGGCCCAGAGTTCCATCTTCGCGGCCATCGTGGCGTCGATCACCTTCGACTGGACGGTCCCTCCCGGATAGAACGGGGGCCAGTCCCACTCAGGAACACCGCGAGGCGAGGTCTCGACCATTCCGGTCAAGGTCCGTTCGTTGGCTCCCAGCTTCCCTTCGAAGGCGTCGTGGACGTCGGTTTCAAGCGTCTTGGCCAGCTCGACGTCGATCTTTCCCTTGTGCTGGTCCATCAACTGTCCCCACCGCTTCCGGCGGGCGTTGGGGGACGAGCCCAGGTTCGACGGATCAAACTTGGTTTCGTTCTTGATCAGTGCCGCGCCCTCGGGAAAGTTCGATCCGACGAATGAGCCGTCCTTGGTCCGCTTGAGGGTGTGCTCCTTCAAGCCGAGTTCAAAGTGAGCGATCTCGCCGGTCTTGATGTCGCCGATAAGCCAGTCGTTGGCGTAGCCGCCGTTGTTCCCTTCGAGCATGATCCGGACAAAGTCGTCGATCGACTTGCTGTACTGGAGGGCCTTGCGGGAGCGGACGAATTCGGGCTTGCCGTCGGGGTCCCACCCCTCGAACTGGGTGATGGTGGTCTCGGTGACGACCAGGCCGGCGGAGTTGACGGTGAAGTCGTCATCCGAAGTGATCACGCCGGGCAGACCGTCCATCAGGAACCGTTGACCGTTCTCGGGCGCGAGGTCGAAGACGATGTTCCAGCGGGTCCCGATGATATAACCGGTCCAGTTGTTATGCCCCATGACGATCTTGCCGTCGGTGGTATAGCTTCCCGTGGCGATGAAGGCCGAGCAATTGCCGGGCGGGTGGGTCTCGGGGGTCTTGCCGGCCTTCTTGTCGAGCCAGGGGACGTAATAATAAGGAAGCTCCATGATGGCGTTGAGCGCGACCAGATCCCAGCGGTCGGCCTTCACCCCTCGGTCGGCCATCCCTTCGACGATCGCGTCGATCTCGCGGCGGTATTCGTCGTCGATCCCCTTCCAGAGCATCTCCTCGGACGCCTTGCGGTAGAACGACCAGTCGTGCCTGGTCGTCCGGGCGAGGAACGGACGGGTGACGCGCAGGAGGTCGCCGATCTCGTCGGCGAGCAGGTAACCATGCTGGTAGCCGAGCCGTTCGGGCGCTCCTTCGAGATGGACGAAGATCCAGCCGTCCTTTTCCGAGCGGGTCGAACCTCGGAGTCGGCTCGGGTCGCCTTCGGCCAGGGCCGCGGTCGAGAGGGTCGCCATCAGGGCCAGGATTGCCAGGATGGTCCAAGAATGTCCGATTCGCCGCATCATTGCCCCCGATCTGATCCCACCGTCCCGAAAAATTCGGCTGCCGTGGTGCGACTTTACCTCGCCTGGACAGGACACGCAACGATACCCGCGACGCCGACCGCCTTGACCCTTGCGAGTTGATCGCCGGTTTTCTATAAATGAGATGAACGATCACACGCCATTTCGATCGGATCGATGAGCGACTGGGTTTTCTCGATCTGATAGGTTCTGTTCATTCCCAACGACTGGAGTTCGCTTCCGATGATGACCCGTACCCTCCGAACCTTCGCCCTGGCCTCGTTCCTGACCGCCGGCCTGGTAACCTGGTCGGGCTGCAACACCGAGAACCCCGACGGCACCCCCAACGCCCTTGGCAAGATGGAAGAAAAGGCCAAGAAGGTTGAAGACAAGGTCGGCGAAGGAGCCAAGAAGGCCGAGGAGAAGGCTGAGGAAGGGCTGAAGAAGGCCGGCGCCGCCGTGGGCGAGAAGCTCGAAGAAGGGGGCAAGAAGCTCCAGGAGATCTCGAAGCCGGACGCCCCGAAGGAAGTAATGCCGAAGGTCGACGCCCCGAAGGAAGAAGCTCCCAAGGAAGCTCCGAAGTCCTGATCGTCGGCGGGCCTCGGCCCGCCAAACTCTCTGCCCTTTCTTCGCGACTCGACCCCGGCGATCCTCGGGGTCGTTCGTCGCTTCGAACGCTTCCAGAACAGATCATTCTCGAGCCTGGTCGGTCGTCTCCATGATCGACAAGGTTCGCGCCGCGCTTACTCTCCCAACTTCTCTCGTTCCTTCGCGAGTCTTGATCTCATGGATATTCGCAAGCTGATTGTCGAGTTGATCGGGACGTTCTTTCTCGTCCTGACCGTCGGCGCGACCGTGATCGGCAGTCCGGCCGGGGTGATTCCGCCGCTGGCCATTGGCTCGGCCCTGATGGTGATGGTTTACGCGGGCGGGCACCTCTCGGGCGGGCACTACAATCCGGCGGTCACCCTGGCGGTCTTCATCCGAGGCAAGATGAAGGCCCAGGATGTGGTTCCGTACTGGATCGCCCAGGTCGCCGGGGCGTCGCTGGCGGCGATCGTGGCGATCTACTTCAATGGCAAGGGGCTCAAGCCACTCAGTCCGGATATCCCCAAGGCGCTGCTGGCCGAGTTCCACTTAACCTTC
>JAJYCH010000501.1 GCA_021778575.1 Planctomycetota bacterium | reverse complement strand
TGCGGTGCCCTCGGTCGCGTCGGCGGTCGCCGACCGCATCATCCGCGAACAAGCCATTCAATTGAGGAGATTTGTCACCATGCGTCGCCGGATCACGAGCCTATCGGCGGTGGCCGCCTTGCTCGCTGGAGTCGCCGTCCTGTCGAGTCACTTCTCGCCTCAACTGGAACGGCGGGTCCACGCGGACGATTTGAAATCGGCCGGGAAGGCGGTCCAGGAGGCGCGGAGCGCGACCTGGAAGATGAGCTATTTCCAGCGCTTCACGGCCGCCGACGGCAAGCGGTCGCGATGGATGCGGATGGCCAACGAGCAGCGCTACTTCTACAAGGCTCCGGGCCTGTATCGACGCGAAGACATGGACGAAGACGGCAAGGTCGTCTTCGTGGCCATCGAGGATATCGCGAACAAGGCGACGCTGGACATCGATCTCCGGAAGAAGGTCGCCTCCCTGAGATATCTCGCCGATGCGAATTATTCCCCCTCCGGCCCGTTCGCCACCTTCGTCGAGTCCGTCAAGGGGGACGACCTCAAGTCCCTCGGCAAGGAGCAGGTCGAGGGGCGGGAGGCCGACGGATACCGCCGCAAGTTCTTCGTCGAGAAGGCGAACCGCGACTGGAGCTATGACTTCTGGGTCGACCCCAGGACCAAGCACCTGATCGCGCAGCAGATCCCAGGCGGCGACATCTTCGACCCGGCCGATCTCATCCCGGCGAAGGTCTGGGATCGCAAGGCGCATACGATCGACTTCGACGGCGAGAAGTTCGATCTCCTCTCCGAGCCTTACCTGGGCCTCGCGAATAGTGCCTCCAGGATGCACGACGTCGCCCTCGACGTCGCGGTCGACGACGCCCTCTTCGATCTTCAAGCGCCCGACGGCTTCGAGACCAAAAGCACCCCTTTGCCCTCGATCGCCGAGAAGGACGTGACCGAATTCCTGGGGATCGTCGCGGGGTATTCAGGAAATGTCTTCCCCAGCAATCTCCTTGGGTTTAACCAAGGCGTCGAATACGCGAGATTCGAGCGGATCGAGTACAACTGGCTCCTCAAGAACAAGATCGACACCGACGCGGAACTCGCCTTGATGGAGACGATGCATAAATGGTGGAGGCTGGGCATCCCCGGACCGGGTCCCTTGCACATGTTCGCGACGAGCCTCGTCGAGAAGGGGAGCTGGAAATACGTAGGTGAGGGCGTGAAGCTGGGCGATAAGAATCGGATTGTTTGCTGGTATCAGCCGAAGGGGTCGAAGGCCTATCACGTCGTCTACGGGGATCTGATCGTCAAGGAGATGGACGCGAAAGACTTGCCGCTGCCGGTCGGCCGCTAGCATTTGTCGATGAGTTGAGAAAAGGGTGGAGCAAATGATCGACCACGATCATTTGCTCCATTTCCCTTCCTCCCGTCTCCCGGCAACACACCACCGCCGGTGGGTTCGCGGATGAGTCGAACTCCGGACCACGAGGTTTCCAACCAGCCGGAAAAGGGGACATTCAACTTTTTTCTTGTCTTAATCTCCCAGACGTCCTCGCTTGAGAACCGGGTCAGAGGTCAATCGGACCAGGGCTCAGACCGGGTTTTTGGTTTCTTGGGGTGAAAAGGTCAAGTTTGGCGCTCACTCTTCAAAGTGCATGACGTTGCGAAATATATCGTTTGGGTGACTGACAGCGAGCATCAGCGCCAGTATCGAGTCGCCCGGTTGTACCAATGCTTTTGCCACTCGCCCCGGTACGGTGTTCCGGTAAATTCGCGGAGTAGCTCGACGGAGAGGAACTGGCTGTACTCCTTAATGGCCTTCTCTCTGGGTTTGATGCCGGGATAGACCATCGCGAAATGGGCGAAGTACGCCGCGTCTGCCAGAAGTTGGTGGGGCGTGGCATCATCGTCGCCCGGTTTCATGCCGACCATCCGGCGGACCTCCTCGGCGGGGATCGCTTCGATCTCCTTGATGAAGGTCCTGGTCCGGGCGATTCTGTCGGCCCGATATTGGCGCTCGCTTTCTCTGACTTCGGGTGGCCACTCCTCGCGACTCTTTCGCGTCACCTCCCTGATTTCACGGAGCCATTCCGGATCATCGGGATTTTCCTCAAGGTGTCGGCCCGCCGAGGGATCGAGGAAGTACGACGCTGCTTCGGAATGCCATTCGGCGTCGGCATATTCGTCGTGGCTCGCTCGATCCTCAATGTAGCGTGTCGCGACTTCGACACCGTTGCGACTCGTCTCCATTGGCAGAAGCGGCCAGATCGCTCGGCAGGATGCCAGGAGGTAGCGATGGGTGAGTTTCACCAGGCCATTTTTCGGGCCATGCCAGCCGGCGCGGAGGGCTTCAAGCATGGCGATCGGATCATTGGAGGCGAGCCACTCCTGTTCCGTCATCAAGCTTCCTCGTCTGGTGGCTTCCTGATCGACGCGTCCGTTCTCGTCCGCGATATCCTGGCTCTCAGTGTAAGGCAATCCGACCCCAGTCGGCATGGTTTGCCTGACCGTTAATGGGTGTCGCCGGAGTCGGGAAGGTTTCGATTCCCCAATTTCCCTCGGGAGTGGTGAAGTGGTAGGATGATGAAGAATGCCGGGACTATCTGAGGAATCGATTCATGGCGTCGTCCTCGCTTCCCCAGAAACGGCCAGCCAGGTCCGAGATCGCCTCGAACCCGGAACCTTCCCCTGTTTTTGCCGATCTCTGGGTGACTCCCGGCGGGATTTCGGTTTCGTTTCAGGCGGAGCCGCTTCGTCCGGGGCGAGTCACGGTTGATCCTCGCGACCTCTGGCTTCATCAAGAACATGCCAGGCTGAGCTTGCTTCGTGGTTTTGATGAGTTGCTTTGCCTGGAAGGCTTGCAAGGGGTCGAGCATCTGCCTCATCAGATCGAGACGGTTCGGAAGGTTTTGCGACATTTTCGAGGCAAGGTTCTTCTGGCGGACGAGGTGGGGCTCGGGAAGACGATCGAAGCCTGTTTGTTGCTCCGCGAATATCTGCTTCGGGGGATGGCGAAGCGGGTCCTGATCCTGGTTCCGGCTCCGTTGGTCTCGCAATGGCATGAAGAATTGAGCAGAAAGTTTTTACTGGATTTCACGGTCCCCTCGAAAGATGTTGGCGGGGATAAGGCGGAATTCTGGTCGAAAAATGACCGGGTTCTGGCGTCGTTGAGCTTCGTGAAATCGAAGAAGCGGGCGGCGATCGTGGCGGCCGAGCCCTGGGACCTGGTGATTGTCGATGAGGCTCACCACTGCAAGAATCGGTCGACGCTCAACTGGCAACTGGTCAATTCATTACAACGTCGGTTCATGTTCTTGCTCTCGGCGACTCCGGTTCAGAACAACCTGCTCGAACTTTATAACTTGCTCACCTTGCTGGCTCCGGGGCATCTCCGGACCGAGTCGGACTTCAAGAAGCAGTACGTCAAGCGAGGCAATCCGCGCGACGCGGTGAACCGCGATCGGCTCCGGTCGTTGCTGGGCGAGGTGATGGTCCGGAACACCCGGAGCCTGGTCCAGTTGAACCTGCCGCCTCGGTACGCACAGACGGTTCTGGCCCGACCGGAAGGGGTTGAGGCAGACCTTTATCGGAAGCTGACGAAGTTCTTGCGGAGTCGAGGAAGCGGGCTGGTCGATGGGCTTGGCCCGATCGACGATGCGACGGCGGACGACCTGGGCGAGGTTGATGCTCCGGGGGCCTCGGCCGGCTCGGTCTCGCGGATGCAGTTGAGCAGCTTGCTGGCGGCTCAGGGAAGTCATCCGTCGGCGGTGGCGGCGTCGCTGGAACGGATCGGCGCCCGAGATCCCGAGGCGGCCACGCTGGCGGTCCTGGCGGGAACGATAGGCGAGTCGGCGAAGGATGTTCGGTTGCTCGAACTGGTCCGGCAATCGCCGGGGCACAAGTTGTTGATCTTCGTCAATTTTCGACGGACCTTGACGCATATCAGCAAGCTCTTGCAGACGAAAGGTCTGGCATTCTCGGTCTTTTCGGGGGAGCAGACAACCGACGAGAAAGATGCCGCGGTGGCGGCGTTTCGCGACCGGGTGCCGATCATGCTCTGTACCGAGTCGGGCGGCGAGGGGCGTAACTTGCAGTTCGCCGACACGCTGATCAACTACGACCTTCCCTGGAACCCGATGAAGATCGAGCAGCGGATCGGCCGGATTCATCGTTACGGGCAGACTCGCGAGGTCTTCGTCTTCAACCTCTGCACGGCCGACTCGCTCGAAGCGCGGATCTTGAACGTGCTCAACGAGAAGATCCGGATGTTCGAGCTGGTCGTCGGCGAAGTTGGCTCGATCCTGGGGAACCTGGAGGACGGCGACCAGTTCGAGTCGCTGGTCCTGAACCTCTGGCTCCGCTCGCGTGACGATACCGAGCTGGAAGCGTCGTTCGAGTCGCTCGGAGAGACGCTCCTGGAAGCCCAGGAACAGTATGTGCAGGCCAAGGAACTGGACGAAGCCTTGTTTGGCGAGGATTTTCAATAGCCATGGCGACGACGGCTCTGGACCAGGATTTACGTGCGTTCGCGGTCGAGCTGTTCGAACAGAGTGGCGGAGTCGCCGACTGGCCGGAC
>JAJYCH010000500.1 GCA_021778575.1 Planctomycetota bacterium | reverse complement strand
TCCGGAGTCAACCAACCTCGGCGTGGCGTCGCTCGAAATCTTCGATATGACTTTTGACAGCCTCCAACAGTTCGTCATCTTCCATATCCCAGACTGCTTCGGGAGTTGGACCCTTGGCGATCACAGCCAGGTTCGCGATGAGATGGCCGAATCGAACATCCGGAATCTGTTCAATCAGGTCGGAGAGCGTCTGGAGGATCTCCTGTTTCAATCCGAGATTCGTCATGGCAGCATGTCTCCGATTGTGGGTAAGTGGCTTGGCGTTGACACACTCACATACAGAATGGGAGTCATCAATTCTTTCGGTCGTCCCAGGCGGTGATCAATTTCGACGCTTCCTTCTTGCTCAATTTTTTGTATTCCCTGCGATAACCCAGAACAATTTCTGCTTCGGTATCGCGCTCCGATTCAGACCATCCTCGACGACGAGTGAGCACATCGAGCAAGTTCAGTTGACGATCGGTGGCATCGTCTGGATCCCCAATTGGGATGGTCGGACGAACTTCGTACGACGAACGCTTAATCTTCCGAGTTTCAGCAGTGCGCGGCCCGCAAAAGACAACGACAACTAAAGATAATACGAGAAATCCAGTAGCGATTCCTATGGTCAATTTTTGATGGTATCCCAGGACCGGTTTCGGGTCTGATGCCAACGGTGGGTCTGTTGGCAATTTGACTGCCGGATTCGGCAGGTCGCAGGCTCCCTTGCATTCGGGGTAACGGATGCAACTAAGAAACGGGCCATACTTACCATGCTTCATCACCATGTCAGCCTGGCATTGTGGACAGAAAGATTTCATTTTGATATCAACTCTTTGTCCGTTGCGAAGCCCTGTCGAATGAACTCTCTCGCCTGAGACTCGGTCTGGCTTGGCATCATTCCGCTCAAACCAACGATCCGTGAGTTCTGTCAATCGATCGAGCCGCGACTCAGTTCGAAAGAGATCACGCGATTCGACCCTGAAAAGAAGAAGCTCGAATCGTCTCGATAATTCGTTCTTCCTGGCATCCCGCTCCGCTTGCTCGGAGAGTCGATGCTGCGGGCCATCGAATTCTACGGCGAAGAGGGGACACTGGTCCTTGTCGGTGATCACGAAATCGTAGTGAGCTGTCAGCGCGAAATCATAGAGTTCGCTCGGAATTCCTGAGCTTTCGATTGGCAGGACGTCAGCCAGACGAACCTTTGCGTAGACCAACGCCTTCCATCGCGTGCAAACTACATGCAGACGCCGATATGTAATTTGTTCGGGAATGTTCAGAATCTGCTTCAGCAACAGCTTTCCCCCTTTCCATCGGATCTCATTCTCCATCCATCGCTTTCAAGCCACCACCCCGCGTTCCTTCAAGAACTCCCGTAATCCTTCCAGCCCCTGAAAATGATAGGCGTTCAGCCCCAGGGCTGTCGCTGGTTCGACGTTCAGGGCTCGGTCGTCGATGAAGACGGCGTGCTCTCTTGACGTCGCGGCGATCCCCAGCGCGTTCAGGTAGATATCCTCGTCGGGCTTGACCTGGCCGAGGTAGCACGAGGTCAGGAACCCCTGGAAAATCTGGTCGAGGCCGAAGGCCTTCACCCGGTGCTCGTGCAGTTCTCTCGATTCGTTGTTGAGCGTGTAGAGCCGGTATTTTCCGGTCTTCGCCAGGGCCCGGACGAAGTCGAGCGTGTCGCCCAGCAGTTGCGACTGGCCGAACATGAACGTCTTGAACTCGTTCGAGGTGAACGGGCGCGGTCGATGAAAGACGGCCTTGTTCACATAATGATCCAGGCTCAGCCGGCCGGTCTCGAAGGCGGTCTTGAGCATCTCGTGGCGGGTCTGGAACTCGGCGTAGTCGAGCTCGAAGGTCTCGGCCGTGCGCTTGCGGATTCCGGTATCCCAGGCGTTGGTCAGCAAGACGCCGCCGAGGTCGAAGAACAGAGTCGGGGTAGCGATCATGGGCGGAAGACTCCAATGAACCTTACGGAACTGATGAATGTGATCGGCCAGTCCTGGCGTGATTTTCAGAGTTCGAGGCGACGGAACGCGGCGATCAAGTCGTCAATGACCTCGACAGGCGGAGATTCGGCTGGACGGGGGATTTCGAGTCGGAACCCTTGCTCCTCGCGTGTTGTCAGCGGGCCGCCGGGCGTGCTCGCGCTCAAGGTGGGATTGCCCGGTCGAAATCCTCGCTTGATCGCCTCGAACTGGACCGGTGGCGACATCAAATGATCGAGAAAAGCCGAGGCCGCGTGCTGCCGCCCGGCGTCGGTTTCGGAGGTTTCGAGAATTGTATACGGGTGCTCATTGGCGATGTTCGGGTCGAGATAAACCACCTCGAAGTCGCCCCGGCGTTCACGAGCGGTGGCGAACGAATCGATGGCCAGGTTTTCGTATGAGATCACGCCATCATATTGCGCCGGTCCCCGCGCGATCATTTCTTCGAGCAATCGACCGGTGGATTCCACCAGCGAACCACCGGGCCGGGCCAGGCCGTGCTCGAACCGGGCGAGCCGGTCGTGAAAGTCGGCCCGGGTGAGATCGGCCAGGGTCAGGTCGCGGGTCTTGCCGGCGAAGTCGTAGCCCAGGAGTGCCAGCGTCATCAGGCCGCTATTCGAGCGCGACGGGTTCGCGTGCGCGAACCGGAACAGGCCCCAGTCGGGCTGTCCGGCGATGGTCGCCCAGCCGCCAGGCTCGTGCATGGCCTGGCCGATCGTCGTCAGGTTGATCCGCCCGTACTTTTTCAGGAGAGCGTCGTGGCGCTCCTTCCAGAAGATGGCGACCAGCGGCGAATGGACCAGGTTCGTCGACCGGGCCACGGGTTTCGCTGCTCCTGGTCGGCGGATCTTCCACTCACGCTCAAGAATTTTTCGATACGCATTACCGGCGGGAATCCAGACGTGAACCGGCTTTGCGCCCGAGCTGTTCAGGACATCGTCGAGCCCTTCGAGCGAGGGGCGGCCGATCAGCCGGATCGCGATCCCCTGCCCCGCCGGGGCGTTCCGGAACTGTTCGGCCGCGACTTCGAGCCAGTTCTTCAGCTCGGTCGCGTGAACGATATTCAGTTCGATCGGAGCGTTCGGGTTGACCGGGAGGATGGCGGGAGCCGCGCCCGGTCCGGCCGGCGATCGTCCCGACCGGAGGAACCAGCCGGCGACGCCACCCGTGGCAAGCAGGCCGATTCCGGCCAGGCCGGTCCCGATCCAGTGGCGTCGGCTGATCTCCGGTTCGTGGGGACTCAGCGGTTCCGGCTCGACCTCGATCCCGAGCTGGATCTGACCGGGGCGGGCTTTCGGCTTCAGGCGGGCTTGGGCGGGAGACCGGGGCTCGACGACCGGAGGTGCCTCGGGCGGTGGGTTGACCAGGAGAAGCTGGACGGTCCCCGCTCCCGCTCCAAGCTGGACCATCGCGGTGGCCCGGCAGCGGGTACAGGTGATCCGCCGTCCCGCATGTTCGCGGACGACCGGCAGCAATCCACCGCAGGCCGGACAGGGGACGCGCCCGGAGGTTCCTTTCGATGCCGGCGAGATCAGCTCGGGCGTCGACAGGGGTTGACCGGCGACGAGCGGCGGAACGTTGGCCAGGATGGCTCGGGCCAGGCTCGCGCAGTTCTCGAATCGATCGGCCGGGTCCTTGCTCAGTCCTCGGGCCACGGCCTCGGAGAGCCCCGGCGGAACCTCGCGGAGCAGGCTGGCGAGGAGCGGGGGCTCGACCTTGGTCTGGTTGACCAGCGTCGACGACGGGGTCGGCCCCTCCATGCAGTTCCAGCCGGTCAGGGCCTCGTGGACCGTCAGGGCCAGCGCGTACTGGTCGACCCGGCCGTCGGAGGGGTCGCCCATGACCAGCTCGGGCGCGACGTAGTTGGGCGTCCCGAGCAGGTAGCCGGCCGCCGTTAGGTCGCTCCGGTTAGACTCGGGGTCGCCGCCTCGCCTGATCCGCTTGACCACGCCGAAGTCGGCCAGGAAGGCGTTGCCGTGGCGGTCGAAGAGGATGTTGGCCGGCTTGACGTCGCGGTGGATGTGCCCCTGGCCGTGGACGAAGTCGAGCGCCCTGGCGACGTCCATCAGCCAGCCGTGGAGCGACTCCGGCGGCAAGGGGCGGGGGTCGCCCTCGGGGGTCGGCTCCAGCCGGTCCTTCAGGCTCCCGCCGTCGAGGAACGCCATCACCACGAACGGCAGGCCGTCGTCCTCGCCGACGTCGATCACCCGGACGATGTGCGGGTGGCTCAGCCGGATCATCGACCGGGACTCGCGCGCGAATCGCTCCAGGAACCCCCCCGCGTCGTCCGAGCCCTCCGGCGGGACCGGGAACTTGACCACCACGTCGGTCTGGAGGTGCGCGTCGAAGGCCCGGTAGACGTGCCCCATGCTCCCCTCGCCGATCCGCGCCGAGATCCGGTAGCGGCCCTCGGCCAGCTCGGTCCCCAGACGGTCGTGGATCGGGGAGTTCAAGGGAATCGATCCCGGAGCCCCGGGGCGGCCGATCGCCCCGAGCGGTCGGCCTGCCTGGTGGAAAGCTTACAGTATGGGATCGGGCCCGGGTCCGGCGATCATAAAGATCCGGTGAAATTTGACGCGTCGCC
>JAJYCH010000499.1 GCA_021778575.1 Planctomycetota bacterium | reverse complement strand
CCGACGTGTTCGTCGAGGTCTCGCCCGAACTCGCCGAAAGTCGTGGTATTGTGAGCGGAACATGGGTTCAATTGATCTCACGCTACGGCCGGGTAAAGCTCCGGGCGCTGGTGACCGACCGGGTTCAGGGGAAGCAGCTTTTCATGCCGATGAATTCGTTCGATACCGCCGTGAACCGGCTCACCGGTAGCCAGACCGATCCAGAGACTCACACACCCGCGTACAAGGAAACCTCGGTCCGGATGGTCGTTCTGCCCGAGGTCGAGGCCAGCCCCCTGCCCCGGGTCAATCACCGATTCGGCACGCCCACGCCGCAGGCCGGGGTCGAGGTCGAGAGAAAATGGAACCGGGCCGGATACGCGATCCCCGTTGGCAACAACCCGGAGTGACCCCTCGATGGCCCAGCCGATCTTGCTGGAATTGCCCCCACGCGACCCTCGGATCGAACTCCAGGCGCGCCTCGAAAAGGCTCCGCTCGACCATGCCGAGGCGCTGCTCTCGGCTTATGACGTGCTCCAAGGGTTGCACGACCGAGGCTTGCTCGAAATCGTTCGAGGGATTCTCGGTTCCAGCGACGAAGTGCTTGAGATCGCCGTCGAAGTCGCCAAGAAGCCGGACTCGATCCAGGGGCTTCGTAACCTGATTCTGCTGGCGAACATGCTGGGTTCGATCCCCCCCGAACAACTCGCCGCCTTCACGACCGCCGTGCCGATCGCCCTGAAATCGGTCGCCACCGAACAACAGCACCAACCCCCAAGCCTCTGGAAACTCGCGACAAGCTTCCTCTGGGATCAGAACATCCGCCGAGGTCTCGCCGCCTCGGCAACCCTGCTCAAGACGCTGGGGGGAAGCTTGGGCCAATCAAACCATCAATAACAAGTAGGATTTTCATATTCGCCACGGGAGGAAGTCTCGCCGAACTTGTCGAAGTCGTCGGTTCCGAGTCTTGAGAACGTCCCTTAACCGCACTTCAGTCAATTCCAGGAAACATCGTGATGATTAAAGACGAAACCATGAAATCAAATCAATGGTTGATCTCCTGGACTGTCATCTTCGGGCTCAATTTAATGATCCCGCTGATGTTTGGTTGGGGCATGTGTGATTCTAATGGGAAGATCGGTCTGATGCTGGCCGTCGCGCTCTGCTGGGGCGTGGGCGTGGTCGGATTGACCGGAGAGCGGCGCTGGGGGCGAGCCCTCGCCTACGGCGGCATTCCGGTCGGCTTCTCGCAATTTTTTCCGTTTGCACAGATCTATGCGGGGATCATCGCCATAAAAGTATACGATCGGCTGTCGGGCGGGGGTGAAGCGCCAGTTCAGGACCTGCCTCGCGGCCCTCTTTCCGGCCCAGGCGGCTTCGTCGTCACGTGCTTGACCGGTGGCCTGTTGATGACAGCCGCGTTTGCTCTGGGATGGATCATCAACATGATCTTCACACCGCCGGCGTCGAAGACCAAACCGAAACCGGTTTTCAGCGACGAATTTTGATCCGAACCCGGTTGCCCGTCAAGTCAGGACATCTCCGCATGTGGATCACCCGCTGGGACGGCGAGGTCGCTCGTGAGGTTTCCGACGAGGTCGTCGTCGAGGAACCGCTCGAAATTCGCCTCAAGAACCGGCCGATCAGCGTGACCATGCGAACCCCCGGCCACGACTTCGAGCTGGCCGCCGGATTCCTGCTGACCGAAGGAATTCTCCATAAACGCGATGACATTCTCTCGATCAAATATTGCGCCCACAACCGCGAGCACAATGTTCTCAACGTGATGGTCGCCGGAACGGTCGCCGTCGACTTCCAGCACCTGACCCGCCACGTTTTCGCCAGTTCAAGCTGTGGCCTCTGCGGCAAGGCCACCATCGCGTCGATCCATAACCAGTTTCCGCCGGTCCGGTCGGACCTGGTGGTCGATCCGCCGATTCTCTCCGCTCTCCCCGAAACGATGAGAGCCGCCCAGACAACTTTCGACCGAACCGGAGGACTCCACGCCGCCGCGTTGTTCGATCGCGATGGTCGGATGATCGTCATTCGCGAAGACGTCGGCCGCCATAATGCCGTTGATAAACTGGTTGGCCATTGCCTGCTGGCGGGCCTCCTGCCACTCGAAGATAAGATCCTGGTCGTCTCCGGTCGAAGCTCGTTCGAGATCATGCAAAAGTCATTGGCCGCGCGAATCCCGATCGTCGCCGCCGTCTCCGCTCCTTCGAGCCTCGCCGTTGAATTCGCCGAGAAGAGTGGGCAAACGCTGATTGGCTTCTTGAGAGAAGGACGAATGAATGTTTACACGCATGCCGAAAAGATTGGATTCGCACTCGCATAAGCCCTGGCAATATCCACCTCGATTGCTTTGAACTCACCCGTTGCGTCGGCTCCCCACTCGCTTTATCCTCGAATCCATTGCTGAGCCGGAAGACCCGCCAATCGGCCTCACCTGCCAGGAAACAGCCTTCCATGACCAAGCTCCGGCTCTCCTGTCTCGCGCTCCTCGTGCTGATCGGGGTCGCTCCGCGATCGATTTTCGCGCAGGTTTCGACTCCCAAAGCCATCACCTCGCCCAAGGAATTCCTTGGGGCAAATATCGGCGATGACTATTTCCTGGCGAACTATCAGCAGTTGAAGGCTTACTGGGAGAAGCTCGCGAGCGAATCCGATCGGATGAAACTGGTCACCATCGGCACGACGGCCGAAGGCCGACCGCAGCTTGCGGCGATCGTCAGCTCTCCGGCCAACCTGGCCCGGCTCGACCGCTATCGCGAGATCGCCCGGCGCCTGGCACTGGCCGATGGGGTCGATGCCGACGTGGCCCGGAAGCTCGCCGGCGAAGGGAAGGCCATTATCTGGATCGACGGTGGACTTCACGCCAATGAAGTGCTTTGCCCGCAAGCACTGATCGAGGCCGTCTACCGCTCGGTTTCAGCGACCGATGACGAGACATTGAAGATTCTTGACGACGTGATCATTCTCTTTGTCCACGCTAACCCCGATGGGATGGACCTTGTCTCCGACTGGTACATGCGTGAGGCCGACCCCAAGAAACGGACCTTGAACGGCCTCCCTCGGCTCTATCAAAAATATATCGGCCACGACAACAATCGCGACTTTTATGCGAATACCCAGGCCGAAACCCAGAACATGAATCGGTTCATGTATCGCGAGTGGTTTCCGCAGATCATGTACAACCATCACCAGACCGGGCCGGCCGGCACGGTGCTGTTCTGCCCGCCGTTTCGCGACCCATTCAACTATTTTTGCGACCCGATGGTTCTCAACGGGATCGATTCGGTCGGCGCGGCGATGATGCAGCGGTTCCTGGTCGAGGACAAGCCGGGAGCCACCAGCCGGTCGGGTGCCCCGTATTCAACCTGGTTCAACGGTGGACTCCGGACGACCGCCTCGTTCCACAACACCATCGGCCTGCTGACCGAGACGATCGGCAGCCCGACGCCGATGAACATCGGGCTGGTCGCGGCCAAGCAACTACCCAAGGGGGATTACCTCGCGCCGATTGCCCCGCAACCGTGGCACTTTCGCCAGTCGGTCGAATACTCGATGACCGCCAACCGCGCGGTGCTCGACTACGCCGTCCGGCACCGCGAACAACTGCTGTATAACATCTGGCTGATGGGTCGTCACGCGATCGACAAAGGAAGCCGCGATAGCTGGACGATCACGCCCAAGATCGTCGAGGCCGCGCAGGCCAAGGCCCCGAGCGGTCGAGGCGGTCGCGGCCAGACCACTGGCCCGGCCGATTTCGAGCGGCTCTTTCACGACCCGGCGAAGCGCGACCCTCGCGGTTATATCCTCCCCAGCGATCAGCCCGACTTCTTGACCGCGACGAAGTTCATCAACGCCTTGCTCGGGACCGGCGTCAAGGTCCACCGGGCGTCGAGCGGTTTCACCGTGCTCGGCAAGTCGTATCCGAAAGGTTCTTATGTGGTGAAGTCGGCTCAGGCGTACCGGGCTCACGTTCTCGACATGTTCGAGCCGCAGGACCACCCCAACGACTTCGCTTATCCCGGCGGGCCGCCGATCCGTCCGTATGACTCGGCCGGTTACACGCTGGCGTTCCAGATGGCGTTGAAGTTCGACCGGATTCTCGACGGGTTCGATGGCCCGTTCGAGGAAATTCACGAGTCGGTCGTCGCTCCCCCGTCGGCGCTGGTCGCCAATGCCGAGAATGCGGTTGGCTTCGTTTTGAAAGCCCAGGCCAACGACGCCTTCAAGGCGGTCAACCGGCTCCAGAAGGCGGGTGAGGTGGTCCGTCGGCTGCAAGCGCCGGCCACTATCGGCGGAATCTCGTACCCGGCGGGAACCTTCTTCGTCGAGCGGAAACCGTCGACCCTGGCGCTGGTCGAGACGATTGCCCGCGAGGTCGGCACGCCGTTTCAAGGGGTGACGACGGCTCCTGGCTCCGAGGCCGCTCTCCTGAAAATCCCCCGGATCGCGCTCTGGGATCGACTGGGCGGCTCGATGCCGTCGGGCTGGACGCGCTGGTTGCTCGAACAGTTCGAGTTTCCGTTCGAGGTGGTTTACGCTCCCGAGTTCGACAAGGGGGAC
>JAJYCH010000498.1 GCA_021778575.1 Planctomycetota bacterium | reverse complement strand
TTCGAAATGGGCCTGAGTCGGCGGTGTGTTGGTGACCTTGAAGATTGCCGTCGCTTCGTCGACCTCGTCGAACATGGCGACGAAAATCGAGTCGGCCCCGAGCTTGGCTAGCTCGTGGAATTGCTCCCAGAGGAACCGACCGCCCTCGCGAGGAATGGTCGACGAGGCCGCCTCCTGCCCTTTCAGGTTCGTCCAGCCGAACCCAGGATAGACGACCGGCAGCCAGAGCTTGCCGTTCCGCTCGCATTCTTCCTTGTCCGCTTTCCAGTAAGATGTCGTGGCATGCCGACTTCCTTTCGCGTCCTGATAATAATTGCCGACGTTCCAGGGCGCGAAGCCGTCAAGCCGACCGATCGCGGCCTTGAAGTCGGGCTCGGGATTCTTCCGCCAGTTCCAGTCGCCCCCGCCGACGAGATACGCGGCATAAGGCCCGGTTTCGTGGAAGAAGTCGGTCAACCGGTTGGCCAGTTCAGCCCCGATCCGGCCGTTCTCTTTGCTCTCATAATAGCCCCAGACCTGGACGACGGGCTTGCCGCCCTGGTGGATGTAGCGAGGGTCGCTGGTCACGCCCGAATCCACCAACCTTTTCCACTCGCGGGTCAAGGTCTCGAAAATCATGTCCCGAGGCATCCCCGAAACGTCGAACGTGATCGCCCAGGCCCGCCCCGTCTGGCTGGCGGCCTGGCGGACGTGGTCGAGAACGCGGAGCCTTGACGCAAAACGTTCCTGAGCCGGCCCGCCCGGACAGTCGACCACGAAGTGCTGGAGCCACGCCCCGTCGATCCCGTAGTCGCGCATCCACTCGAAATGGCGGAGGACCGTGGCCGGATGGTCCGAGCTAAAAAGCTCGGCCGGGCGACCATCGGGATAACCGAAACCGGGAACGGCAAACCGTTCCGAAGCGGTGAATCCGGTCAGATCCGGCCACATCTCAAACGTGAGCGATCCGGGAGTGATCCGTCGCGAATCGCGGCTCCAGTGAATCCAGCCCATGCCCGAGGCATCGCCCGGGCATCGGAACCATCCCTGATAGCCGCAGAGAATCTTGCCTTTGAGCGAGGATGCGTCGACGACCTTCGGCGCGATGTCCTGGGCAGAACTCGAAGCCGACTCTCCAGCGAGGAGAAAACCAACCAGGAAAATTCCAATGCGCATTTTCACTGCTTGAACCGCTTGATCAGCGTGACCTGGTTGCCCGACTCGTTGTAGTGGAAGTCGTCGACGAGCCCCTTGGCCAGCATGATCCCGAATCCTCCTTCGCGGATTCCCAGCTCGTTCCGGACGTCGAGATGGCCGATGGGATCGTCGTCGGAGGCAGCGTGGGGGACCTGGCCGGGGTTGAAGCCAGGCCCCTGGTCCTTGATGATCAGGGTGACTTTTTCGGGGTCGATCCGGTAAGTGATCCGGACGGTCAGTTCGGCGTTCTTGCGGTGGCCCCACTCGATGGCGTTGCCGCCCATCTCCATCACCACCTGCTTCAAATCCTTGACCTGACGTTCGGTCAGGGGGGTGTGCAGGTAGAGGTCGGCGAGCATGTCGTTGGTTTGCTGGAGGTAGGTCAGCTCGCTCCGGACGTCGAAGTTGATCTCGCCGGTGGTTCCCTGGCTGGCGTGCTCGTCGCGCCAGGTGAGGGCGGCGTCGATCGCCTCGAAAAGCTGGTGAGGTGTGAACGGCTTGGTGAGGTAGCCGTTGGCCCCGACCCTGACGCCGGTCAAGCGGTGGTGGGGGTCGTTCAGTGAGGTGACCATCACGACGGGGATCAGATTCGTTTCGCGGTTCCGCTTGAGTTGTTCGCAGATCTCGAAGCCGTCGCGATCGGGGAGCATGAGGTCGAGGAGGATGAGATCGGGCTGGAGTGCGCGCACGTCGTCCATGACGGTCGCCCCCTCGAACCGCTGGATCGCCTCGAAATCGTGCGCGCGAACCAGACTGGCGAGGATATCGTTCACGTCGCGCTCGTCGTCGACGATCAGCACGGTGCGCGGCATGGTTAGAGATCCCGCAGGTCGACAAAACACACCAAAGCTTTATTCTCTCGCGCCGGGGCTCGGCTCGCAAGCCGTTGGCAGGTCGGTAGGGACTCGCTCTTGCGGGCGACCCTCTCCCCCGCCACAATGGAAGGGAACCCGGCGGGGCGGCCCAACGGCTCCGAGCCCGAGACCCGACCGGTGGAAAAATCGCGGGCCGGCTCCCTTGGTCGCCGGATCTCACCATCATGATGAAGATCAACCAGATCATCGACTACTTCGGCTACGCCATCTACGCCGCGTTGGGATTGCTGGCCGTCTGGGGTGTCTATAACGCCATCCTGCTCTATCGGGCCATCCGGCGCAAGGCGATCGGCAAGGATTCGGGCGAGTTGATCCGCCAGGTCGCCGATCTCTGCAAGACTGGCAAGTTCGACGCGGCGACCGCCATTTGCCAGGGGCCGCCGTTCTGGCACACGGCGCTGGCTCAGTTGATGGCCGTGGCGCTGACGAACCGGTCGAAAGGGCTGGCGAAGGTCAAGCAGATCCTGGTGATGGAATTTCATACCGAGGTGATCGCCGCGCTCGAAAACCGCCTGGCGACGATCTCGACGATCGTCCGGATGGGTCCGCTGCTCGGGCTTCTGGGTACGGTGGCGTCGATGATCGGGGCGTTCGGCCGGATCGGTGGCGCCGAGAAGGTCGCCCCGTCGGTCCTGGCCAACGACATCAGCTTGGCCCTCTGGGCCACCGGATCGGGGCTCCTGATCGCCACGCCGTTGATGATCGTCGGTAACGATATCCACGCCAAACTCCGGCACCTTCGCGACATGACCGAGCGGCAACTCCAGGACTTCATGGAGATTCTCGAAGACATCGAGAGCCATGGCAAGCCCGCCAACGCCGCCGCCCATTCCCGTCCCGCCGCCGCCCGGGCCGTCCTCCCTCGCTGATCTTTCGATGATTGGAAGCCGGTTCCAGAGACGCACCCTCATGACGAACCCTCCCGAACTCGAACGATCGCGGGCCGCCGTCACCGTTGCCTGCCTGGAGTGGCTCCGCTGCACCGGGCCGGCGATCAACACCGGCCCCGCTCACGTCGCCTCGCCGATCGTCGCGGAACTCCTCCGAATTCCCATCACCGATGATCAACGTATCTCCGATCCCGAACCGCCTCATCCGCTCTGGGATCGCTGGATCGACGGATAAGCTCAAGCCGACGGTGACCTCCGTCACCCGGACGAAGGGGGACGTTCGCCATCCAAAGGGCTGGCTCAGAGTTCTTCCGACAGGCCGCCTTTGAAGTCGAACTCCTCGGCAAGCGGTTTGCTCACAGACTCGTGTTGACGAGCCTCACCATAGAACAGAACGATGACGATCGTCATCGCGACCTCCAGAATATCGAAAAGGCACTGGATGCCGACATTGATCCAGATTCCTTCAAGTCCTTGGACAATCTGTTGAACATATTCGAGCCCGAATACTACGGAGTAAAAGCCGATCCCGTACAGACAGTAAAACAGGACCGCGGCTCCCACGATCGACCAGCCCCGGCCTTTTGCCAGGTTGGTGCTTCGTTCTCTGGGCCGGGCGGCTCGTTCGAGAATTACGACCGGTGCCAGTAACGAGTACCGAACCATCAGGATGATTCCGGGAACAAGCAAGGCGATGCAACCCAGCAAGATGAACAACCCGGCAAAGAAATTCGCCGCGAACAGCCGTCCCCAGTTGCGGAAGCCGACGCCCATGGCTTCGGCATAACCGACCCTCTCTCCATCCAGCCGCCGCGCGATCGCATAGACCAGAGCACCGACAGAAATCGGCCCAAAAAGACCTTGCAGGATCTGCCCGATCCGGACCGTATCCAGTTCTTGACCCGCTTGACCGTTGATCGCGAATTGCTCCACCACGATATTGGCGGGAAGTCCGACCGTGAGCGTGATCAGCGCAAACAGGCCCAGATTCTCGCCCAGAAGACGAAAGGCCAGAACGAATTTCCCCATGACCGACGGCGGAACCTCCAGCGGCAAACCGAGACCGGCCGCATCGCTCAATCCTGCCGTCGGAGCCTCGTAAGGGTTCCAGGCCAACGAATCCGTCGCGACAAAAGCGCCACATTTCAAACAACGGCTGGAATCGCCTCGATCGACTTCGATGGGCGAACCACAGGACGGACATTTTTGCAAGTCAGCCATTGCCAAGGGTTCCTCTCGACTCACCATTTATCAAGACCAGAAGTCATCGGAGAGAGCCAGCTTCTGGATGCGATCTTTTGGAGATCTTCCCGATCGATTTTGGTTCGGTTTCCGGATAAACTGGGTAGACGGATCTCTTTAGATCATGACGGCCGGTTTGGTTCAATCCACACCATCGGAATTTCTCGATTCCCAGCGAGACGATCGCGTCACTCACTCCCCTTCTCATCTCATCGCTTCTCTGTCCTCGAGGCCCCGCATGCTGCTTCGCCGCCAGGTCAGTGAAGAACGCGACGAACACATCGACATGACGCCCATGGTCGATGTCGTGTTTCAGCTCATGAACTTCATGCTTTTTTCCGTCCAGCTTGCCGGCGACGCCAAGGTCGAGGT
>JAJYCH010000497.1 GCA_021778575.1 Planctomycetota bacterium | reverse complement strand
CTGCGGCTGCCGAATCCGTAGGCGCTAGCTCTCGGCGAAAGCTCATGCTGAGCGATTGATTAAGCAATGGAAGTTGCCGCACCGGGACGATGACCAACCCAGGGCGTAGCGGGCAAAAAGAATCTCGGTTGGAGACCGGAGCCTCTCTTCGGCCTCGGATAAGACGCGACCAGCGGCCAGTCTGTGTCGTCGATGATGGCAGTGTGGCCTTGAGTGAGCGGAATCTCCATCAGCCGACGCGAGCGCGTCCAGGCGAAGAATCCAACAATTGTTTACTGCGGAGCTTGCCACCCCAACATCGTCAGTGCTGCTACCAATTTGCTCCCAGTTTGAAGAGGCGGCCCCTCATACCTTTCATCAACGATGGCGACTTCGGGAATTCTGCGCTTCTGGGTGTTGACGGATTCTTACCGTATCGTAAGATATCCTTACCAGGAGGTGGTAATGGATATCGAGACCGTTATCCCGAAGCTGCGTGAAATTCTTCGGGAGTATCAGGACGTCGAACCGGATTCCGACGTCGACAGCATCACTCCGGATACCCGGCCTCTGGCCGACATCAAGGGGTTCGACAGTCACTTCATCCCGGAGATTGTCCGCCGACTCGCCCGCGAGCTTGACATTCCGCTTCCGAAGGGTACTCGGGTACGGAACATCTTCGTCGACGGTGGGAAAAAATTACCCGTCCGTGAGATAGCCCGCATATTCATAGAGAAGCATGCCCTCAAGGGGTGCAAGGTATGAGCGACGCTGACGAAAAGAAGAAGCTGATTGCGGGACGGTTGCGTGAGGCGAGGACGCTAGCCGGACTTACTCAGGGTCAGGCAGCCAAGAAGATGGACATGCACCGCCCGACCATCTCAGAAATCGAGGCGGGTAATCGTAATGTGACGATGCCCGAGATTTCCCAATTCGCGGAGGTTTACGACGTTGACCCGGTCTGGCTTTCCGGGGTAGGTGCCGACAAGCTCGACCCCCAGGACGAGCGGCTTCAACTGGCCTTTCGCGAATTGAAGAAGATAAAGCCGGAGGATCTGGATCAGCTCATGCGGGTCTTGGCGGCCTTACGCGGCCCAACGGAGGGGGAATGACCGTGGGCAACGCGGACTTGGCCGAGGAGGCCTTGGATAAGGCCGCTGAAGTGCGTGAGGAAGCCGGTCTTCCCTTCGGCACGCCCGTCAACGTGTATGAGCTGTGCGAGAAGCTGTCCCCACAGGTCCGCGTTCGCTTCGCAAACTACAGCATGGAAGGGTGTTACCACCGATCGGATCGACCTCTCATCGAGGTTTCGGCTTTACGGCCGCTCGGGCGACGGGCATTCAATACCGCACATGAACTCGGTCACCACGTCCTCGGCCACCCCGGTATGCGCCTTGACGAGCAGATTGGCGAAGGGAAGTCAGACCCTGCCACGTCGCCCGAAGAATTTGCGGCGAACGCTTTCGCCGGATTCCTCTTGATGCCGAAGATCGGAGTCCGCCGGGCATTCACCGCTCGCGGCTGGAAAGCCTCGGTCGCACGGCCCGAGGAGGTATTCGCGATCTCCTGCCATTTCGGGGTCGGATACCTGACCTTGGTCAATCATCTCGCCTTCAGCTTGAACGAGATCACCCGCGAACGGGCGGGCGCGCTGTCTAAGGTCGGTCTGCCCGTCATCAGGCGATCCCTCCTCGGCGGACAGGGAAGCGACCGCCTCTGGGTCGCTGATCGCCATTATTCCATGCCGACCTTGGATACCGAGGTCGGCACAACATTGCTACTTCCGATTGGCAGTGAACCCGAGTTCGATCATCTCCGGCATGACGCGGATATCCCGCTCGGCCGCGTCTTTACTCCGACACGTCCCGGACTGATCCGTGTCGAAGCTGCCGATGGTTGGGCGGTGGTAGTGAGAGTTGCCAAATTCCAGTATTCGGGCTGGAGCACGAACCGCCACCTTGAATTGGAGGATGGGGACGATGACTGAACCTGCGATGTATTCAGAGCGGGAGCCAAGTCTCGCGACGGCCTGGGCGAGGTCTTTCCTGGAGATGTCACGCTCACCTGGTCGAGAGCTCTCACCGTTTCTCGTCAGCATCGGCGCCGGCGTGGATGGGCAGCCCGTCGAGGACCTGGATCTGAGGCACGCACTCGATGCTTGCCTTGAGGAATCAGGGCAGCAGCCGATCGATACGGTCGCTAAGACGATTTTTCCCCAAGCTATGTGGCGACGCGCTGCCGGTGACCGGCAAAAGCTCTACAAGAGCTATCTGGAGAGCTTGCCGGACTTCGTGTCGATGGCGCCGACGCTTAACAACCACGGCCTCTATTTTGCCCGCCTGATCGGTTACGGGACCAACCCGAAGGACGGGGAGCCGGAGGCCCATCTGAAGGGGCTGCCTGAGCAAGGCGGCAACCAGATCGAGTTCATCATCAACGCCTGCAAGCCGAAGGCGATGCGAATGGCGCTTCAGGCGTCCGTGTATGATCCCGTCCGCGATCAAACTGATGCACGGCAGGGCTTTCCTTGCCTCCAACACATCGCCTTCGTCCCCGATTTCACGCGCCAAACCTTGTCGCTCAACGCTTTCTATGCAATGCAATTGCTCTTCATTAAAGCATATGGTAATTGGCTCGGCCTGATGCGGCTCGGTGCTTTCGTTGCGAGCCAAACGAACTTGCGATTCGAGAGGCTGAACTGCTTCACAGGTATCCAGAAGTTGTCGTCGGACAAGCGACCGCGGCCGGGTGAACTTCTCGAACGCCTGACCGACCTCGCGGGGACTTGCATCGACGAAAAAAAACTACGCGCCGTCGAAGTGGAAGGGGGACGATGAAGCAACCGGCCCGGCGGCGCGATCTTCCACCCTCCCTGTTTCCAATCGGGAATGATCTTTTTCCCCAGCCAGCGGCTCCCCCACCTCGAATAGCTCCGCTCGTGCCGACTCAGGTCTACGACACTTACTGGCGATTCGCGGTCGAGCGGCAGAGTGTCTTTTTCCGTCGGTTTGAAGGTTCGCCTGCTCCCTGGACGGATGATCCGATTCTTCTCGCTTACAAATTCACTAACGCCTACCGTGCCTCAGACCGGGTCAGCCAATACTTGATCCGGCATGTGATTTACGGCGAGGACTACCCGAGCAATGCTGCAGAAGTCGTATTTCGGACATTGCTCTTCAAGTTTTTCAACCGGATCGAGACGTGGGAACTCTTGGAGAAGGCCATCGGCCGGATCACTTATGAGCGATTTTCCTTCGAGCCATATGATCGAACGCTCACCAAGGCGATGGCCGAGGGGGCAAAAATTTACTCCGCAGCGTACATCATGCCTTCCGGGGGATCATTAGGCTTCGATCGAAAGCACCGAAACCATCTGACCCTCATCGGGCGAATGATGGACGATGAGCTTCCTGCCCGTATGGCATCAGCCAAGAACATGCAGAGGGCATTTGACCTAATTCGAGGCTACCCGACGATTGGAGATTTTCTGGCATATCAGTATGTGACTGACATAAATTACAGCACGGTTACGAATTTTACTGAATCGGATTTCGTCGTGCCGGGGCCAGGAGCGGTTGATGGAATACGGAAATGCTTCACTTACACTGGCGGTCTTAGCGACTCCGAGGTGATCAAATTCATGGCCGACCGTCAGGAGATTGAATTCGCGCGTCTCGGCCTCGATTTCCCCAGCCTTTGGGGAAGGAGACTCCAATTCATCGATTGCCAGAATCTCTTCTGCGAGGTCGGCAAATACGCTCGGGTAAGTCACCCTGACACCGTTGGTAAATCGGGGCGGACGCGAATCAAGCAGCGGTTTCGGCCAAACTCAGACCCGATCGCCTACTGGTATCCACCAAAATGGGCGATAAACAACGCCTCTGCCCAGTCCAGAACCGGCCGCTCTTGATCGGCCGTCAAGGTGGTCGATTGGAGGAATGATGGACTTGCACGTCTACCAAGAGAGAGCTGCTCGTACCGACCGAAATCCCGAGTCGTCCGAGAAGGGGATGATGATTCCGCTACTCGGACTCGCAGGGGAGGCCGGGGAACTGCTTACCGAATACAAAAAATATCTGCGCGACGGAGACTCGCATACTCTCTTCAAAGAGAGATTCTGCGAAGAGTTGGGCGACCTGCTCTGGTACTTGTCGAACGTCGCCACTAAGTTCGGACTGGATCTTGCGGACGTGGCCGAACAAAATCTGGCCAAATGCGAGGGCCGTTGGGGGCCGCTGCCAGCTCGTGAGGCGTTCGATGCAGGCTATCCCGAGAGCGAACGGTTTCCCCGCAGGTTCATGATCGACTTCGCAACCACGCATGACGAAAACGAAAAGCCAATCATTCGGGTCTTCTACAAGGGAGAGCCATATGGCGACCCGCTTACCGACAATTCCGAGGAGCCGGATGGGTACGGATTCCACGACGCGATCCACCTGTCATTCACTGCGGTGCTCGGTTGGTCTCCGTTGACCCGGAAACTACTCAAGGTCAAGAGGAAGAGCAATACTGCGGTCGACGAAGTGCAGGACGGCGCCAGGGCACTCTATACCGAGGAGGGGCTGTCCACGCTCATCTTCGCT
>JAJYCH010000496.1 GCA_021778575.1 Planctomycetota bacterium | reverse complement strand
CGCCCCGCCAACCGGAACCGGCACGAGTTATAGATGATGATCAGGTCGATCCCGCCGACCTCGGCGCACTTCGCGCTCAAGCCGGTTCCCGCGCCGCCGCCGATGATCGGTCGCCCCTCGGCCACTTTGGCCCGGAAACTCGCCAGGATCTCGGATCGTGTTCTGGTGTTCATGAATCGACTTTCTCGGAACCGGGATCAGTGGTGATCAGTTGCAAGGCCAGGGCGGATTGAATCGCGAATGCCGGGTCGTTGATATGTTGAGACCGGTCGACCACCGTCACGTGGGGATGGTCGTCGAGAGCCTGGTGGATCGCCCGAAACAGCGCGGCGTCGGCCTCGGGATCATGGAACGGCATCCCCGGAGCATCCAGGGCCGAGATCCCCCCGAGCGGCAGGAGCACGACGACATCGGCCGTCGCCTCGGCCAGGATCGCCCCGATCCGACGCCCCAGCTCGGCGTTCTCCTCGGGGGTGGTCCGCATCAGCGTGACCGAGTCGTTGTGCTGGTGGAACAGCCGACCGGCGAACCGCTCGGGGACCGTGGACCGGGGGCCGAAGTTCACCATGTCCAGCGCCCCGACGCTGACGACCTGCGGGACCCCTCGGCGGATCGCGGCCTTCAACCGATCCGGCCCGGCCGAGAGGATTCCCCCCACCAGCTCGTCGGCCAGCTCGGTCGTCGTCAGGTCGAGAACCCCGTCGATCAGCCCATCCGCGATCAAGCTCTCCATCGACTGCCCGCCGATTCCGGTCGCGTGGAAGACCAGGACCTCGAACCCCCGGGATTCGAGGACCGCTCGGGCCTGATCGACGCAGGGGGTCGTCACGCCGAACATCGTCGCGGCGATCACCGGTCGAGGGGCCTCGGCCGGATCGGTCAGCCTGGGAGCCTTGACCATCCCGACCAGGGCATGAGCGGCGTTGCCCAGCGCTGTCCTGGTGAGCCGGTTCAGCCCGGCGATATCGGCCACCGGGTGGAACATGGCGATGTCCGACCCGCCGACAAACGACCGGGTCTGACCGCTGGCCAGGGTGCTCAGCATCACCTTGGGAACCCCGAACGGCAAGGCCCGCATCGCCGCCGTGCCGATCAACGTCCCGGCTGATCCGCCGATCGCCAGGACCCCTTCGATCCGGCCGGCGTCGTACCACTCTCGGGCCAGAATCGCCACTCCGGCGGCGGCCTTCGACACCGCGTCCCCTCGGTCGACCAGCGACTCGACCGTGGCTCCGGCCCGGGCGAAAACCTCGGTCCGGCTAACCTCCGGCTCGATCCGAGGCGGGCCGACCGACCCGACATCGACGACCAGCGTGGCCAGCCCGGCGGCCTGGATCAGGTCGCGGACGAAGGCCAGCTCTATCCCCTTGGTGTCCAGGGTTCCGACCAGCAGGATCGCCATGGTTCAGTACTTCGCCACGTCGCCGGTCTGGGGCTGGTCATGGAACGCCCGGGCCACCTCGGCCGCCCCCTGCAGCATGAACTTCAGCTCGCTGTTGACCGCCACGAACCGCCAGCCTTCGGCCAGCCGGCGGTGGCCGTCCTCGATCGAGAAGACATGCAGGCCGCTGGCGATCCCCTGCCGGGCTGCGGCCTCGCGAATCCGGGTCAGCGCGGCCTCCATCTGCTCCTTCGACGGCGGCGTTCCGTCCGGAGCCCGCATCGAGGCCGCCAGGTCGTTCGGCCCGACGAAGACGGCGTCGATCCCCGGCACGGCGTAGGTCTCGTCGGCAACCTCGACGGCGGCGATGTGCTCGGTCTGGATCACGACCAGGATCTCGTCATCGGCCCGGCGATAATACTCCTCGGCCGTCGCCCCGTAGTTCAGGGCGTGCAGGCCGCCGCCGACCGACCGGGTCCCCCGAGGTGGGTACTGCGTGGCCTCGACGATCGACCGGGCCTCCGCCGCATCCATGACCATCGGCGCGACGATCCCCATCGCCCCGCAGTCGAGGACCGACTTGATCAGGTCGTGCCGACCGGTCGAGATCCGGACCAGCGGGACACACCCGGCGTCGGCGATCACCCCGAACATCAGGGCCGCGGTCTGGATGTCGGTCTGCGTATGTTCCATGTCCACCGTCAGCCAGGGCATCCCCGACCGGGCCAGGAACCGCGCGGCCACCACGCTTCCCAGCGAGAGCCAGGTGCCGACCTGTGGCTTCCCCTCACGCAAGGCTTTTTTGACCGGGTTCGACTTCAAGGCGGAACCTCCAGGATCGGACTCGAACGGGGACCGTCCAGACGGAGCCGATCACCGGCCGGCCCGCCCCATCGACCTGATCTTTTCACGCGAGTTTGACACGATCCTCATGACCCGGCAAGGGGGGGTCGGGTATGATACGTCGATGGTTCCCGACGGATCAAGCTTTCCGAGGAGGCCCGGCCGATGCGACTGACCCTCGTGACCGAGACCTTCGCCCCCCAGGTTAATGGCGTTTCCCGGACCCTCGGCCAGCTCGTCCAGCATCTCGAACGGTCCGGCGATACCGTCCAGGTGATCCATCCCGACTATGGCCAGGCCGCCGCTCAGTCGCATCATCATCTGGTCAAGTCCTGGTCGTTGCCGTTCTATCGCGAGGTCAGCGTCCCCCTGCCCCCGTTCGGCAAGGTCCACCGGGCCATCGCCGCCTTCGAGCCCGACCTCATCCACGTCGCCACCGAGGCTACCCTCGGCCTCTCCACCCTCCGCTTTGCCCAACGCCGCCAGATCCCGGTCGTCTCCAGCTTTCACACCAACTTTGATCAGTACTGCGACCACTACCGGCTCGGCTGGGCCAAGGGGATCGCCTGGCGTTACCTCCGCTGGTTCCATAACCGGACCCTCGAAACCTATGTCCCCTCGAACGCCACCATCGCCGACCTCCAGGCCCGAGGGTTCGAACGGCTCAGGCTCTGGCCCCGAGGCGTCGATGGAACCCTGTTCCGCCCCGACCGCCCCGGCCGCGACCGGGTCCGCCAGGCCCTCGGATTCGCCCCCGACGACCTCGTGATCGGCCACGTCAGCCGGCTCGCCGCCGAGAAGAACGTCCTCCACCTGGCCGAGGCCCTCCGAGCCGTCGGCGAGGCCCGACCCATCGTCAAATTCCTCTTCGTCGGCGACGGTCCCGCCCGGCCGGATCTGGAAGCCTTGATGGGTCCCAACGCCCGGTTCGTCGGCTATCAAGGCGGCGAGGACCTGGCCGACCACTACGCCGCCGCCGACCTCTTCGCCTTCGCCAGCCTGACCGAGACCTTCGGCAACGTCGTCCTCGAAGCCCTCGCCTCGGGCCTGCCGGTCGTCGCGATCCGGGCCGGCGGAGTCGGCGAGATCGTCCGGACCGGCGAGACCGGAATCCTCGTCGAACCCGAAGCCCCCCCCTCCCAGATGACCCACGCCCTCCTCGGCCTGATTGATAACCCGGAACTCCGCCGAGAAATGGCCGAAGCCGCCCGAGACTACGCCCTGAACCAGACCTGGCCCGCCATCATGGGCCGCCTCCGAGACCGCTACCTGGCCCTGACCAGCCAGGCCATCCCGGTCCCCTCCGCCTGAGATTGATTCTCACAAGAGCATACGAAAACGCGACGGGGTGCCCACCAACGCCCCTCATCAAAATGGCTTCGCTCCGTAAACGGCTCCCATTCGCCTACCGGAAAATACGCAATCTGCGCTATCCGTAACATCCACACAAAATACATCATTTCGCCTTCCCGAGATTTCAACCCTTAATCTATTAAAATTGATTTTGCCTATCCGACCTAAACGCCCCAGGTTTAACCAAATCCGAACCACCGCGCGCACCGCGATCGTCGCCGACCCGATCCGGGTCTTTGATATCAACGATCACTCACTCGTCTGCTCAGGCGCGGCGCTTGCCGACCTGTTCTCGGCGGGTTTGCCGGAGCGCCTCGGCCTTTCGGGCACGCTTGGCCTGGCGGTTCGCGAAGATCTTGGGGATGTCGGGGTTCTCGCCCATCGGCGGGATCTCGTCCGGTTCGAGGTCGAACGGCGGTTGCAGGCTGGACGGATTCCAGCTTTCAAAAGCGATCTCGTCGGCCGTTTTTGGCTCAGGGGCCGGAATCGGCTCGGGGTCGGTCACCCAGTTCGGCCTCAGCGACGGGTCGGGGCAACGGTACGGCGATTGGACATCCACTTGCTTGAGACACCAACGCAACCGAGAATGCAACGTCGCCTCGTACCGCCGCAACCGTCGAAGCTCGGGGTCGCCCTCATTGGTAAGATCCGACGAGGCCAGCGACCGCTCCGACTCATCAAGATCGGCCACGAGGTCGCGAGTCTCTTTCAACAACGCAATCTGGCTCCGAGCCACGCGCGCCGAGTCCCCCGCCGGCTCGATGATCTGCCCTTCGTCGTCCAGGGTCACCCCCGGTTTGTTCCCTTCGCGAAACGCGTGCGGAGTCGCCAGCAGATCAAAGGCCATCTTGATTTGATCATCGGTCCAGCCTGCCGGTTGACTGTCAGCGGCGTGGGCGAGCAATGCCCAGCGAGTGATCATCCACTCACATCCATGAAGGGTTCTGCGGAGCGCAATCACGGTCGCCGCCGGGTCTTTGGGCAGCGATCGG
>JAJYCH010000495.1 GCA_021778575.1 Planctomycetota bacterium | reverse complement strand
TCATCCAGCCGTTGTACTTGAACTCCTGCGCCAGACCGACGGCCAGCCCCATCACGACCGCCCGAACAAAACCGGGCCGCTCCAGAAACCGCATCCCGGCTCCCAGCGCCAGAAGCCAGACCAGGAGCGACGACGCATCGGTCAGCGCCATCCGCGAGAAGGCAATATGCGGACCGGACAACGCGCAAAACGCCGCCGACGCAAAACCAGCCCCCACACCGAAGCAGCGACGACCAAGCCAGGCAACGACCGGGATCGTCAAGGTTCCGGCGAGGATCGAAACCAGGATCATCGCCGAGTCGGACCGACCCAGGATCGCGCAGAACCCCATCCCCAGAATCGGATAGCCGGGCGGAGCGTAGGGGATCAGGTCGCGAAAGGTAAGGCTTCCGCCCGCGACCAGAGCATAGATCCCCTCATCAAAATGGGTCAGACCAAGCTGACCAACCGGCCAGGAACGCAGGATCGCGCCGACGAGCGTCAAGACGACCACGCCGAGCCATTCTCGATCAAGCCAGGGCTTTGCGACCGAACTGGGTTTCATGGGCAACGATCGTACCCGAGCGACGGGACGATCTCATCCCCATTCGGTCGGTTTTGCTCGTTTCACGTGGAACCTGGCTCGGCTCATTGATCGGGCCGCGTTCACCGATTATCGTCAGACCGGTCCGGTTCCGTCCGAAGGTCCCTAGCGAGTCGCGGTCATGGTCACCATCTACACCGATCGCCGGATGATCGAACACCGGCCCAGTCCGTCCCACCCGGAACGACCCGAGCGGCTGGCAACGGTCCTCCGCCATCTCGATCGAACCGGAATCTCGCGTCGAAACATCATGCAACCGGTCCGTCCGGCGACCGATGAGGAACTGCTCCGCGTCCACTCGGCGCGGCATCTCGTGGCGATAGACGCGTTCGCCGCCCGAGGTGGCGGACAGATCGAGGCCGATACCTGGCTCTCGCCCGAATCGCCGCTGGCCGGTCGACTCGCGGCCGGAGCCGTCGTGGACGCGGTGAATTCGGTCATCACGGGTTCGGACCCTCGGGCCTTTTGCGCCGTGCGTCCGCCGGGGCACCATGCCCGACCAGACGAACCCATGGGCTTCTGCCTGTTCGGCAGCGTCGCGGTCGGCGCGGCCGACGCGGTGGCTCGCCACGGTTTGAACCGGGTCTTGATCGTCGACTGGGACGTTCACCACGGTAACGGCACCCAGGAAATGTTCTACGACGATCCCCGAGTCGCCTTCCTGTCGATCCACCGTTACCCATTTTATCCTGGATCGGGCGCGGCCGACGAGACCGGGACGGGCAGGGGGCTTGGTCTCACCCGGAACGTTCCGCTCCCGTTCGGGATATCTCGGGCCGATTATCTTGCGGCCTTCCGAGGGGCCTTGAGCGATCTCGCCGACCGATTCAGGCCGGAACTGGTGATCCTGAGCGCCGGCTTCGACGCCCATGCCGACGACCCGGTCGGTAATCTTGGACTCGAAGTCGAGGATTTCGAGACGCTCACGGCCGACGTTCTCCAGGTGGCCGGGACTCACGCCGCCGGGCGAATCGTCAGCGTGATGGAGGGGGGATACAACGTCCCGATCCTTGCCGGGTGCGTCGAGGCTCACCTGCGGTCGATGGGCGCCCTGGCGGATGACGCCTGACCGAGTTGGGTTCGTTTTTCGTTGGACCGAAAGGCGTCATGATGGCCAAACCCCGCCGATTCCGGTTCCCGATGGTGGCTCGGATCATCACCGGGATCGCGCTGGGGATCGTCACGGGCGAGATCCTCGGACTGAAGGCCGAACCGCTGAGCCAGATCGGCCTGGTGATCCTCGAAATGATCAAAGGGCTCGCCGGCCCGTTGCTGCTGTTCGCGGTTCTCGACGCGTTTCTGCGAACCCGGGTCCAGGCCCGAAGCGCCGGTCTGATGGTGATGATCTCGCTGACCAATGCCGCGATCGCCATTGCCATCGGCCTGACGCTCTCCAACATGATCCATCCCGGTCGCTACTTTTTGCTTTCGGAGATGCCGACCTCCTCGGTCGCTCGCGCGGAATACGACAAGACGATCCGCGCGGTCCCTCCGGGCCGAACGATCGACTTCGTCAAGGATCTGGTCGGATTCCTACCGACGTCGCTGCTCCGGCCGATCGTCGAGAACGCGATCATCACGATCGTGATCCTGGCGGTCGTCGGCGGCCTGGCGCTTCGGCGGGTCAAGAACGAGCAAATCGAGCGCGGCGAGACCGGCTATCGCGCCATCGAGGACGGGATCAGCTCGGTTTACCGAGCGATCGAGATCATTCTCGGCTGGGCGGTGAGCTTGATCCCGCTGGCCGTCTTCGGTGTCGTGGCCAGCACGGTCGGCCGGTTTGGATTCAAGCCGTTTCAGGGGTTACTGATCTATGTCGCGGTCGGAGTGATCGGGCTGGCGATCCAGGTTCTGGTCGTCTACCAGGGCTGGTTGATCTTCGTCGCCCGGTGGCCGCTCCGCCGGTTCTGGGCCGGGGCGAAGGAGGCGGTCGCAACGGCCGCCGGCACCGGGAGTAGTCTGGCGAGCTTGCCCGTCACTCTCCGGTCGCTCGACCAGATGGGAGTCTCGCCCCAGTCGGCCCGGCTGGCCGCGTGCGTCGGGACCAACCTGAACAACGACGGGATCTTGCTCTACGAAGCGATGGCCGTGCTGTTCGTCGCCCAGGCGATTGGCGTGAACCTGAGCGTTGGCCAGCAGATCCTGGTCGCCGCCTCGTGCGTGATCGCCGGGATCGGAATCTCCGGAGTTCCCGACGCCGGCCTGATCTCACTCTTGATCGTGCTGAAGACCGTGAACTTACCGGCAGAGCAGGTGAATACCGTGGTGCCGTTCCTGCTCTCGGTCGACTGGGTCCTGGGCCGTTGTCGATCGACGACGAACGTTCTCAGCGACATGCTGGTCGCGATCTTGCTCGACCGATTCGCGAACAAGGACGGGGCAGAGGCCGAAGCTGTCGTCGAGTCCGAATTATCGAGACCGGAATTAGTTGAAGAGAGCAGGGGAGAACTTGAGGCGGGCGAGTGAGGTGAGAGCAGTGACCCCGACGGGATTTGAACCCGTGTTGCGTGCGTGAAAGGCACGTGTCCTAGACCAGGCTAGACGACGGGGCCGTGACGTTCTTGAGCCATAGTTTAGTGCCCGGCGACCGCTCGGTCAAGAGGCTAGCGACCCGCCGCCGCGTTTCCGGAGATTCCCAACCGTTTTGAGCCAGGTTCAGCGGACAGGCCCTTGCGTGATCAATTTCCAACCGTTAGGTTGTGTTCAAAACCGCTGATGGCTCACGAATGGGACCTGTTTCGATGACTCGAATCTTGATCCTCACCGGCGACGCGGGCGAGTCGCAGGAAATCTATTACGCCAAGTACCGCCTGGAGGAAGAGGGCTGGCTGGTCCACATCGCCGCCCTCAAGAAGCGAGCGTTCCTCTCGGTCGTTCATGATTTCGAGCCCGGATTCGATACGTATACCGAGAAGCCCGGCTACCGGGTCGAGGCGGACCTGGGTATCGACGAGGTCGAAGCCGCCAGCTACGACGCGCTGGTGCTTCCCGGCGGTCGTGCTCCGGAATATCTCCGGAACAAGCCCCAGGCGGTCGCGATCACCCGCCACTTTGTCGAGACCGGCAAGCCGATCGCGGCGAACTGTCATGGTCCGTTGCTGGTGATCGCCGCCGGTGGAATCAAGGGAAAAACCTTGACCTGCTTCCCAGATCTTGAGCCGGACGTCGCGGCCGCCGGTGGAGTGTTCGTCAATCGCGACGTCGTGGTCGACGGGTCACTCGTCTCGGTCCGAGGTTGGCCCGATAACGGTCCCTGGATGCGCGAATTCGTGAAGATGCTCAAGGCACGCGTTCACTGAGCCGTCAAGGACGGTTGATTTCGACCCACCCCCTTCAACCATTCTCGGGCGAGGGGATTTCGCGAACGGGGGAGGCCGATGTTCAGCTCACGCCATTCTCGGGGATCGCCGAAGTTGGTTCTTCGCTGTGTGCCTTGAGTTGATTCTGGATCGCCTCGTAAACTTCGCGGCGATGCACCGTCACATCCTTGGGTGCGTCGATTCCCAGGCGAACTTTATCGCCCCGGATCTCGACAATGGTAACGCGGATGTGATCATTGATAATGATCGTCTCATCCTTCTTCCGCGAGAGTACTAGCATCGTCGCTCCTCAAGGAAGCCAGGCACTCGGGTGCTGCGAGCAAAGTCGCATGCATGTAAAATTTACCGTAGCCACGCGTATTTGCGATCGAGCTACGACGAAATTCTACTGTGCATTGATACAAGCTTAGCGCCGACAATCGTCGCGTCAAGAGCCATTGTACGATTTCAACAGCGAAGATTCGACAAAAATAGTGAAAAGGGGTGCTTTGAGCGGGCTGGAGGGGAGAGGACTTGCTGCTGTGGTGGTTCAGTCGCGATCGGACTGGGTGATATACCGGCGGTAGAACTGGCCGAGGCCGAGGGCCTTGATTTCTTCCTCGATATCCTCGTCGGTGGCGGGATGAATGGTGTCGCGAAGTTCCTGAACCAGCAGTTCAAAGTATT
>JAJYCH010000494.1 GCA_021778575.1 Planctomycetota bacterium | reverse complement strand
TCAACTGGTCGAACCGGGTGAACCGTTCGAGGTCCAGCTCCCCCTCCTGCTCCTCGGTGGAGTGGCACTCCAGGCAATATTTCTGGAGGAGCGGGAGCGTGCTCGCGGCAAATTTCCGAGCCTGAGGATCGGCCTGTTGCGGCTCGTCGGCCATGGCCACGACCGCCGGGGCGACCCAGGCCAGAATTCCGCCCAAGACCAGTGAATGCGTGACGCCCATGTCTCGATCCTCCCGAGCCGCGCAAGGGCCGACCCACAGTTCACTTCGTCGTCAAGCTTCGACCCCCGCACCTGAAGTTAAACATCTTACCAACATCCGACGCCAGCCGAAAGCGGGCGGATTTTTTGAGCTTCAGGCGAGTGTCCCTGGATTTTCTGGAGGCTCCAGTTGATCCCACTGGGTGGCAGGGGTCTCCGGTACTCCGGAACCCCGGTTCCCAGATCGCTGGTAACGGCCACCAACCGGGGATCGGGGTACCGAACCCCTGCCACCCCCAGCAAATCCGGGAGACACGGTTCAGGCAATGATCCGCTCGCCGTTGGTCCGGACGAGCGCGCCGTTCTCGTTGAGGAAGTCGAGACAGCGGCGAGGGAGTCGGCACTGGAGGAGGACCTTGTCCTCGTCGTAGATCCGCTCGCGGATGTTGGCGTGCTGGGCGAGGTAGGACAGGACCCGGCCGTTGCCGACTCCGGTCTCGACCTCGGCGTCGAGCGCTCGCTCGTTGAGGACCTCGCGGACAGCCTGTTCGAGCCGGTCGAGCCCGTCGCCCTGGGCCGCGCTGATGCTGATCGACTCGTCGTGATGAGCCCGGAGAACGTCGAGGTACGAGCGATCGGTCACGCGGTCGACCTTGTTCAGAACCAGGATCGTCGGCTGTTCCGCCAGGCCGAGTTCTTCCAGAACGGTGTTGACCGCCTTGATCTGGCTCTCGGCCTCGGGGCTTGAAGCGTCGGCCACGTGCAGGAGGAGGTCGGCCTGGCGGGCCTCTTCGAGCGTGGCCTTGAACGACGCGACCAGCGAGTGCGGCAGGTCGCGGATGAAGCCGACCGTGTCGGAAAGCAGGACGTAACCGCCCCCCCGGAACTTCCAGCGCTTGGTCCGGGTGTCGAGCGTGGCGAACAGTTTATCCTCGGCCAGAACGTCGGCGTGGGTCAGGGCGTTCATCAACGTCGACTTGCCGGCGTTGGTGTAGCCGACCAGTCCCACGGTCGCCACGTCGCCTCGACCGGCGACCTCGCGCTCGCGACGGTCCTCGACCTTGCCGAGCTTCTCTTTCAAGTCGCGAATCCGTTTGCTCACGAGCCGGCGGTCTTCTTCGAGCTGCTTTTCACCCGGACCTCGGACGCCGATCCCGCCTTTATAGCGCGACAGGTGGGTCCACATCCGCTTGAGCCGGGGGAGCGAGTATTCGAGCTGCGCGAGTTCGACCTGAAGGTGAGCCTCGTGCGTCTTCGCCCGAGAGGCGAAGATGTCGAGGATCACCTCGGTTCGATCGATCACCTTGACGCCCAGGGCTTTTTCGAGGTTCCGCGTCTGCGCCGGCCCCATGTCGTTGTCGAAGACGACAAGATCGGCCTCGTGGGCCTCGACCAGTTCCTTGAGTTCGTTGACCTTGCCCGAACCGATGTAGGTGGCGATATCGACCTGATGCCGTTTCTGGAGCATCCCGCCCGCCACGATCAGCCCGGCGGTCTTGGCCAACCCGCGGATCTCTTCCAGCGGGTCCTCGGCCGAGTACTCGCCATCAGAGAGAAGAACCTTGACCAGGATCGCCTTTTCCTTGCGATCCGAACGCTCGGTGCTCTTGGTTTCGATCAAAGTGAGTGCGACCCTTGGAGAGATCGGGTGATTAGGGAGAAACAGAAGGGAGCGGGAATCCGACCCGGCTCCCACAAGTGAATTCTAGGCCCAATGCGGGAAGAGAGTCAACGCATCGATCCGTCAGGCTCGCCGAGCGGACTGTTTTTTTGACCACCGATCCGGGAATTTGTCCACGTGGCAGGCCCTACGTCCTTCAAAGACCCCGGATCAACCCGGGAGGTTCGGGCGAGATCCCTCACGGCACCGGCACGCCCAGCTCGTGGCCCATGACCAGTTCGAGCCCCTTGCCGATCACGTAGCCGGCGGCGGCGACTCCGAAACCGACCAGGAACATGTCGCGACCGCTGGCCCAGATCCCTCGACCGGTGAAGACGCTCCGGGCCGCTCCCACGGCGAAGTGGGCCAGCATGCTGATCGTCAGCGAGATCCAGATTGCCCACTGGGACGTGGTGAGCAGGAACGGCAGGATCGGGATGATCGCCCCGATCAGTGTCGCCACTCCGGTGACCATGCCATCCTTCAGCGGGGTCACGGCCGAGTCGGAAATGTCCAGTTCCTCGCGGACCTTGGTGGCCAGGGCTTTCTCGGGGTCGGCCATCAAGGCGTGGGCGGTGCTCCGGGCGTGTTCAGGATCGAGTCCCTTGGCCTCGTAGATCAGGGCGAGCTCGTCCTCCTCGATGTCGGGCATCATCCGGATTTCGTACCGCTCCATCTCGATGTCGTGGGCGTGAACCTCGGCCTCGCTCTTGGCGGCGAGATAACCGCTGGCTCCCATCGAGAGCGCGTCGGCCGCGGCGCCGGCAATCCCGGTGATGATCACGATCCGGAGGTCGGAGTTCGCGCCGATCACCCCGGCGATCAGGCCGAAGTTGGCCGTCAAGCCATCGTTGAAGCCGTAGATCACGCTCCGGAGATAGCCGCCAACCTCGGACGAATGCCAGGGCTCTCCCGGCTTGCCGATGATCGACGCCAGCTCCTGCGCGTGCATGGCCGAGTCGGTCGCCAGGTCGGCAGCCGTCGAGGACGTCGCGGGGTCGGTCGATTGCTTGGCCAGCTTCAGGTAAGCGGCGACCTCGCGTCCTTCCTCACGAAGGATCATCGGCAAGACCGCCCCCGGTCCCAGCTTCCGGGCCACCCAGGCGGTCAGTCGAGCCCGACCCGATGGCGTTCTGACCTCCGAGACCTTCACCCCTTGCTCGATCAGAACCTGTTCCCAGCGCTCGACGTGGCGGTCCTCGACCTCGGCCAGCTTCCGGAAGATCTCGCGACGTTTGGCGTCGGTCTCGACCGCCGACAGCTCGCGATAAAGGTACGCCGCGTCAATCTCCTCGGCGAGAAAATGGCCGACGAGGCCGTCGGTCGGGGAATGGCTCAAGGCAAAGGCTCCTGGAAGCGAGGCGAAGCGGGCGGCAAGCGCGGAAAGACTCCCCGGCATTGTAGCCGAGGAGCCAACCCAACGGCCATTCCTCGGGTCGATCAACGAAAATAGGCCCCGTCGTCGCCAAACGGCCGGCGAAACGCGTAGGCCAGTTTCTCGGCCTCGACCCAGTCCCCGGCGCGAGCCTTGTCGATGATCGTCTGGATTCGCTGGTAATTTCCGTCCGAGAGTTCCCCCGATTCGTGACGCTCGACGATCAACCGGGCGTCGGCTTCGACCTCGCGGGCGTCGCGGAGCGAGATCGCCGTCAGCAACGCTTCAAAGGCTCGAGCATTCTTGATCTCGCGGTCGGACGGCCCGCCACAACCGATTGCGAACAGGAGCATCAGCCCGGCCACCCGAGACCACCCGGCGTCAATTCGCGTCGGCACTGATCACCTCCCCCACCGATCGGCTGCTCAGGGCTTGCCAGGTCAACAGGTTGATCGACTGCTTGACGAACCGGACCGAACCATCACCCATCAGCGCGTTGGCTCCGCCGGGGTGGAGCGAATAGAACTCGTCGGTATGTCCCAGCGGACTGTTAGGGGGGTGGATCACCCGGGGGCTCTCGTACAGCGATGGTCCGCTATGGCTGGCCAGGATCGAGCCCGGGTAGTCGTAATTGACCCCGACGCCACCGGTCCCGGCGCTGGCGAACGCGTTATAGGCGAAGTGCCGGTAGCCGGGAATGATCCCCACCCAGGTTGCGTCGGCCAGGAACGGAGTCTTCTCGCTGGCGAACACCGTGTTGCTCAGCCCGTCGGTCACGGCGGCGTACTTGACCCCGCTGTTCCGATAGATCGGCCCGTTGCAGCCGACAACCGGGTCGTCGTAACTGGTGCTGGCCGGGGTGATGCTCGTGTCGTTCCAGCCCATGTTGTACTGGTAATTGGATCGAGCGAAGTACGGGTTCGCCACCGGCAAGAGGTTCCGGTTGGCGTCGACCATCCGACAGGTCGGCGTGGGGTTGTTCGCCGACGGACAGAGGTAGGCGCTGATCTGAACCGTGGTCACCGTCGAGTTCTGGGCCGTCCAGGTCGGCAGGTTGAAATTCGTGGCGTTGGCCAGCGGAGTCTGTTCGATATAAGGCAGGAGCAAGGCCAGCCAGCCCCACCCCGGCCCGTTATCGAGCGTCTGTGGGTCGGGGTTGTAGCCCGAAACGGACCCGATCGTCAGCGGAACCGTCGAGCTGATGTATCCCGAGACGATGCAGCCGTGCGTCGACTCATAGTTGGCCAGGGCTAGCCCCACCTACTTCAGATTATTGGTGCACTTAGCCCGACGAGCCGCCTCGCGCGACGCCTGAACCGCCGGCAACAGCAGGGCGATCAGAACCGCGATG
>JAJYCH010000493.1 GCA_021778575.1 Planctomycetota bacterium | reverse complement strand
CGCGGCGATCGAGCCTGAGCACTTTCGCGCGCTTGGCCTCGTCGGGGCCGTGGCAGGCGAAGCACCGTTTGGCAAGAATCGGACGCACCTCGCGATTGAAGTCGACCGCGGCCGGGGCCTTGCCGCCAGACTTCGTACCCTCGCCGCCCAGGCTCGCGAATGCGACTCCGAACACGACGCAGGACGAGATCATCCCGCTCGTGATCCGAAGCCCAAGCCGGCGGCTCCGGCTGAATCCGACGTCGAGGCCGGTCCGGCCCTGAAGCGAATCAAGGCCGCCTCGGCCGCTCCGGTCGCGGACAAGTCGTCGATCTTCATCGCCAAGAAGAAAAAGTCGAAGAATCAGGACGATTCCGAGGGATCGGGCAAGGGGCTCTGGATCGCTCTGGGACTGGCCATCGCGCTCGTGGTGGTCGGAGCGGTCGGCTGGCCGGCGTTCCGGAAGTGGCTCAACCCCCGTCCCGACGGCATGGTCGAAGGTGCGGCGTATGATTACCTGATGGCCTTGAAAGAGGGCGACGAAAAGGCACTGGAGCGACTCGGCGTGATCCAGGAACCGCCGGCCATCCGCTCGTTCCGCGACCTCAAGCGCGACAAGCCTCGCGATGCCCAGGCCAAAGGAGAATTCAAGCCGATCGCCCGCCTGCACAAGGCGATCGAGAAGAAATTTATCTATGATCAGGCCACGGGCCGGTTCACGCCCAAGGACCCGCTCGGCCCCGCCGCCGAGACCCTCGACGCCCTGCACGACGCCAAGGCCAAGGCCGAGAAGGACAAGACTTACGAGAAGATGGCCAGCGGCGACCCCGAGGAGCAGATGCAGGCCGCCATCGACTTCGGCGGCGTCTTCGCCAAGCTGTCCGACGGCATCCTCAACCCCAAGAACCTGATCCCCAGCTACAAGATGCTCGTCCAGAACGCCAAGCCCCCCCTGACCGGCGAGGAACTCGCCCTGGCCATGGACTACGCCACCCATCGCGAAGCCTGGGACGGCTTGCTCAAGCGTCCGTTCCCGACCCTCAAATCCGATGGCCCGTTCGTCTACCAGAGGGCCGAGGTCTTGACCCAGGTCCAGGACAAGCTCGGTTCCAGCGGTGATCCCCTCGTCACGCTCCGACTGAAGCTCGTCCGGTTCCAGATGGATGGGATCGACACCGACTGGAAGGTCGTCTCCGCCCGCCGGATCACACCCGGAACCCCCGATCTTCCCGAGGACGAGGATGGACCGGAGCCGGAAATTCCGTCCACTCCGACCAAACCATCTCCCGGCGAGCAGCCCGCCTCACCTGGTCTCAACCTCGAAGGTTTGCCGTCCGATATCGTCCCGAAGTGAGGCCGTCCGACGACGCGGACCGCCTCTTTTCTTCGAGAAGGGGCGGACCATGATTTCCACTCACCGGACAATCGCCATCCTCGGCGCGATCGTTTTCACCTCCCTCGCCGCCGAGACCCGAGCCATGCAAGGCCCCGCCGAGATCCGAACCCTCGACGACCTCGTCAACCTCTCCGCCCCGCAACTCGACCTGCTCTATCGCCAGAGCCAGCCCGGCCCGATGCCCGGCGGCAAGGTTCGCGGACGTGCCCTGTATCCCGAAGCTCGCTTCCCCAGAGCCCGGTCGAACGCCGCCCGGATCGCCTGGCAAGGCAAGGTCTTCAACCCCGAAAACTCGACCGCCATCAACCGCTTCTTCGGCGTCAAGGCGATCCAGGGAAACGTCTCCACCGGGCCGAGCTGGCTCGACGGAGCGCCGTCGATGATCCTCGACTACGAAGGAACGTCACGGATCTACGGAAACTACCGCGACGAGATCCGCCAGGTCGCCCCGGGGCTTTACCTGGGCCTGATGTACGACCGGACAACCTCGCCAGTCAGCTTGAAGATGTATTTTGCCTTTGATTCACAACAATAAATCACAAACAAACAGATTAACATGTTTGTTAGTGATTAAATAGCCAATTGATTTGTTGGTTGAACTTACAGGCCGAATCTTCTCAGATCCATCGTCCTGTCTCGCTCACCGAGGTTCCGGCGACAACGTTGGGCGGTCCTTCAACCAGGATCTGGCCGCCCTTGTCGCCCCCCTCTGGACCCAGATCCACCACCCAGTCGGCCGTGCGGATCACGTCGAGATTGTGCTCGATCACCACCAGCGTATTTCCCAGGTCGGCCAGACGGTGAAGGATCACCAGGAGCGCGGCGACGTCGGAAAAGTGGAGGCCGGTGGTTGGCTCGTCAAGGATGTAGAGGGTCCGGCCGGTCGCGACTCGACCCAGCTCGGCGGCCAGCTTCACTCGCTGGGCCTCGCCGCCCGAGAGCGTCGTGCTCGACTGCCCCAGCGCGACGTAACCGAGACCAGCCTCCTGGAGGGCTTCGAGACCGCGCGCGACCTTCGGGACATTTTCGAACAGGTCGCGGGCGGCGTCGACCCTCATCTGCAAGACCTCGCCGACGTTACGTCCCTTGAAGCGGCATTCGAGCGTCTGCGGGTTGAATCTCAACCCTTCACACGCTTCACAGCGCACGTAAAGGTCGGGCAGGAAGTTCATCTCGACCTTGCGGACGCCCTGACCCAGGCAGGTCTCGCACCGCCCCCCCTTGACGTTGAAGCTGAACCGCGACGTTCCATAACCCCGGACCTTCGCCTCGCGCGTCTTCACATAGACCTTACGGATCTCGTCGAAGACCCCGGTAAACGTCGCCGGTGTCGAGCGCGGACCTCGACCCAGCGGCGATTGATCGATCACGATCAGCTTATCGATCGACTCCAGCCCGTCGATCGACTCGTGAGCCCCGGGCTGCGGACCCACCTGCTCCAGTCGTCGAGTGGCCGATCGGGCCAGGATATCGAGCACGAGACTACTCTTGCCCGAACCGCTGACCCCGGTCACACAGGTTAGCGCCCCGAGCGGGATCGTCGCGGTCACGTTTTTCAAGTTGTGTTCGGTCGCCCCCCGAATCACGATCGATCCCGGACTCTTGGCCAGTCGACCAGACGAACCCAACGGAGCCGGCGTTTCCCCCCGAAGATAGCGAGCCGTCGCCGATTCACCGGACTCGACAAGTCCCGAGGGCGGACCAGCCGCGACGATCCGACCGCCATCGAGACCCGCTCCCGGCCCCAGATCGATGAGCCAGTCGGCGGCTCGGATGGTCGCCTCGTCGTGCTCGACCACGATCACGCTGTTCCCTCGGTCGCGGAGTTCGGTCAAACTTTCGAGCAACCGGGCGGTGTCGCGCGGGTGGAGACCGGTCGTCGGCTCATCCAGAACGTAACAGACCCCGACCAGGCCCGAGCCGATTTGCGTGGCCAGACGAACCCGTTGCAGTTCGCCGCCGGAAAGGGTGTCGGCGGCGCGGGCAAGGGTCAGGTAATTGAGCCCGACCTTATCGAGGAAGCCCAGTCGCAAGTCGATCTCGGCCACCAGCGGCGGACCAACCCGCTCCAGCGTCCGGTCAAAACGAAGCGAAGCCAGGAACTCCCGCGCCCGGTCGATCGACAGCGCCGTGAACTCGTGGATCGCCAGTTTACCTAGCTTGACAGCTCGGGCCTCGGGCCGGAGCCGCGCTCCGTCACAGACCGAACAAATCGCGTCGATCCGGAACGAGTCGAGCGCGGCTCGTCGAGCGTCGGTCTTCGCCGACGCGTATTTTGCATCCAGGTCGCTCAGGAGGCCGATGAAAACGCCGACCTCGCCCTGACAAAACGAAGCCAATACCGGCGGCGGCCAGTCAACCAGCGGCGTCGATCGCGTTAGCTTGTGCCGTTTCAAAAACGAAGCCAATCCGGGATCGTGTCGCGTGGCCGACCGCTCCGACGCCGCAAGACTCTCCCAGACGACCACAGCCCCTTGGTCGATTGACCGGGTTCGGTCGGGGATCACCAGGTCGAGGTCGAATTTCCGAAACGAACCCAATCCACCGCAGCCGGGACAGGCTCCGTGGGGACTGTTGAAGGAGAAGGTCCGAGGTTCGATCTCGGCCAGCCCGGTCCCGCAACTCGTACAGGCGTAACGCGTACTGAAAATACGGTCTTCCCAGCCGTCGACTACCTGGACCGAGAGGATCACCGTTCCTTCACCCAATTTCAAGGCGGCGTCGACACTCTCGGCGATCCGCGCCCGAACTCCTTCGCGAACGACCAGGCGATCGACCACGGCCTCGATGTCGTGTGGCTTCGTTTTCGCCAGCTTGGGCGGTTCGGCGTCGACCTCGACAATCTCTCCATCCACGCGAGCACGCATCAATCGATTTTCGCGGATCTTCTGGAAGATGTCGAGATGTTGTCCTTTCCGGCCACGGACCATGGGGGCGAGGACCAGGACCTTGGAACCGTCGCCAAGGCCGAGGATCTGGTCGACGACCTGTTCCGGAGCCTGGCGCTGGATTGGCTGGCCGCAGTTCGGGCAGTGCGGCGTTCCGGTTCGGGCGTACAGCAGCCGGAGGAAGTCGTAGCTCTCGGTGACGGTCGCCACGGTGCTCCGGGGGTTGGTCGTGCCGGATTTCTGGGCGATCGCGACGGTCGGGGGTAGCCCCTCGATCAGGTCGACGTCGGGCCGTTCCATCTGGTCGAGGAACTGCCGGGCATAGCTCG
>JAJYCH010000492.1 GCA_021778575.1 Planctomycetota bacterium | reverse complement strand
TTCCGATCTACGTAGACCTCGCATGGCAAGTCCCTCGCTGGACGATATCCGAACTCGATCCGTCGGGGTTGAAGATCGCTCGATCCGCCCGTCAATTGGGCATCCCGCCGCCGCCCATGCCACCCATTCCACCGCCGACGCTGTTCATCAGCCCGTTCATCGATCCGCCGATATTGCCGTTGTTGCCGCCGTTGCCGCCCATGGTGCTGGGGTCGGGGGCTCCGGGCATGGTCATGATCTTGCTCGGCTGGCTGGCCTTGCGCGGCATCTTGGCGGTCAGAAGCATCTGCTTGCGGGCTTCGCCGGCCCACTTGCTCTCGGGCCACTTGGCGAGAATCATGCCAAAGTAGTATTCGGCCGATGCGGGTTTGCGGACCCTCATGTAATACATGGCCACGCCGTAGGCTCGTTCGGCGTGTTGATCCTTGATCAGGTCGTTGGTGTGGTAGAGCTGCTCGGCGGTCGCTCGGCGCTCGGGGTATTCGGTGAAGATCTTGGTGATGGTGTCGGAAGCCTGTTCGAGCCCGGAAACGTCGTACTCGGGACCGGCGTAACCTTTGATCTTGGAATCAACGCTGGAGAGCAAGGCTTTCTCGCGGTATTCGCTCTTGCGGAGGTCGGGGTCGTTGATCAGTTGGTCGTAGTAAAGCGCTGCGGATTCGTAATCGCCGACGATGTGATAATGGTCGGCCATCCGGAGCGCGGCGTCGTCGGCGAGCGCCCCTTGCGGGTTGTGCTGGCGGACGTGTTCGAGAGCCTTGATGGCGTAGCCGTTCGAATCGATCAGATGAGCCCGCCCATCGAAGCATGCCTTCCAGTCGAGCGGCTTGGCTTTGGGATCTTCCGAGGCCAGCCAGATCTGGGCGATCTGGAATTCCCGGGCCGTCATCTTGTCGAGGTATTTGGTGTCGAGGCCCGGATATTTCTTGATCAGGAGTTCAAAGCTATCGTGGGCCTTGACGTATTTCTGGAGCCGGAACTGGGTCTCGGCAAGCCAGAACTGGGCTTTTTCGCCGTAAGGGGTGGTGTTCTTGGTCTCACGCTCGGCAATCTCCTTCAGCATTCGCTCGGCGGTTTCGAGCTGGCCGCTATCGATCAGCTTCATCGCGGCGGAAAGCTCGGACTCGGTGACCGGGTTGGCCACGGTCTTGGACTTCTCCCAGGCTCTGAGCCCGAGCAAGGTTGGGCTATCGTTGAAAAAGCCGGAGGTGAACGGCGTCCGGTCCTTGCCGAGCCAGCGGGTGATCAGCGATCGATCGGGTGTGCCGTTGGCGTCGGTCGAGTTCATGGCCACCGGAGTCGTCTTGCTGGCGATCCAGTCGGCGATGACTCCCGCCTCTCCCCGAGAGCCGGCGACGATCAGAAGCCCGGCGACCGCCAGGGTCCGGCGGACCAGCCGGGCGAACCGTCGACGCGATCGACGGTTCGCGGCGGGACGTGCGGTCGACGGTTCGAGAATCATCGTTCAGGCTCCGAGATAAGGCAATAACCGCGGCTTTCGACCGATGGCGTGGCTGATGACGGCTCCCAGCGTGGCCCGGATCGTCGCCGAGGCGGCCGGCGTCAACGCCAGCTTCCGCCAGGCTGAACCGGGTTCGGCCAGGGCCCGGATCGCCCCCAGCGTGACTCCCGAAAGAGTCGCCACGTGCGGTTGACCGGGACGGCAGGCCGGACAGATCACGCCGCCGGTGGCCAGTCCAAACGCGAAGGCGTCTCCCGAGGCGTCGACCAGCTCGCCGCAATGGGCGCAATGATCGATCGCCGGCATCAGCCCCAGTTCCCTCAGACAGGCCAGCTCGAACCGAAACAACCGACGCTGGCGGAGGATCGGGTCGCCCAGATGCCGCAAGGTCACCATCGCCGCGTCGAACAGTCGGGGGTGGGGGTCGTGGAGGTCGGTCAGGTCCGACAGAAGCTCGGCGATGTAGTAGCCGGCATAAAGGGCCGCCAGATCGCGGCGCAGCGACTCGAAACGTTCCTGAGGCGAGGCCTCGATGATCAGGTCGAGTGCGTCGGTCCCCTTGTGAAGCAGCACGATATCGGAAATCGCCAGGAGGTCAAGCCCACCCTGCATCGGCGACTTGAGCCGACGAGCCCCTTTGGCCAGCCCCGAGACCTTGCCGATCTCGCGGGTGAAGACGGTGGCGACGGTGCTCGTCTCGAACACGTCGTAGGTCCGGAGCACAATCGCCGGCGTGCGGATGGAGGGCAATTCTCACCTCCCGATCGAAGGATCTCGACACCATTTTGCAAAACAGCGAATCGCGGCCCTGGAGATCAATTCTCGACCGTCATCGGACCGATCGTTGTGGTTAGCCGCGATCTTGGAAATCCGCGACCGGTGAATAGTCAGGTCCCGAACGACCCAATATTCCTCGGCCGACGTATCACATTCAGCAGGTTTCGATCCCAAATAGATTTCGGTTTTGGGTTGTATCCGCGAAATCTTCGCCTACAATTCATGATAAGGGATCTCGTGCAATCCCGGCCCCGTCATCTTCACCCAATCTCTTCAGGCAAACCCTGATCGTGGGGAGAACGCGTCATGATCGGATTCGGGGCCATCATCAAGTCGATTCTCAAGGTTGCGGACCAGGCAAGCTCGGCCATTGAACTCGGAATTCGGGCGGCTTTGAACGCCCCTCGGCCGAAACCCTGTCCGATCCCGGTGACCGAGGAACCTCGACGCCGTCGGCGTTGATCGCGGTCGTCGGTCAACTACCGACCAGTTCGAGCTGGACGCGGCGGATCGAGTGATCGCCAACCTCGGTCACGGTGAACTCAACTCCATCCGACCGGAATCTCTCCCCTTTGACGGGAAGACGACCGAGGGCGTTGAACGCAAATCCGCCCACCGTCTGAAAGTCGCCATCGGTGGGAAGTCGAATCCCCAGTCGGTCGTTGATCTCTTCGAGCGGAACCGCCGCGTCGACTTCATAGCGCGAGCCGCCGAGCGCAACGACCGGGTCATCGGGCGTCGGAACGTCGTGCTCGTCGTCGATTGGTCCGACCAGCGATTCGAGCAGGTCTTCCAGAGTGACCAGCCCGGCCACGCCCCCATATTCATCGAGAACGATGGCGATCTGGCTCCGCTTCGCCCGAAGCTCGTTGAGCAGGTCGTTGGCGTTCTTGGTCTCGGGGATGAAGTAAGCGGGCCGGATCAGCTTCCGGGGGACGATCGAGTCGGGATCTTCGGTCTCGGTCATCAACGGGAACAGATCCTTGGCGTAGAGAATGCCCAGGATATCATCGCGATTCTCGCCAAACAGGGGAATCCGGCTCAATCCGGTCTCGCGAAACGCCTTGGAGGCCTGGCGGGGGGAGACCGTCGCCGAGAGCACGATCATGGCGGAGCTTGGCGTCATGATTTCCGAGACGTCGCGCCTGGTCAGCGCGACGACGTGTTCGAGGATCGCGCGGGTCGATTCGGGAAGTTCCGCCTCGGCATCCTCGGGGTCGTCGGGATCGGTCTGGAACTCGACCTCGACGCTGGCCGGGCGCGGCGGAGCGTCGCTCGGTCCGGCCAGCCGGGCGGCCAGCAGTTCGACCAGTTCGGCCGAGGAAGTCAGCGGAAGGGCGATGATCCGGACCATCGACGCCATCGGCCAGAGGGCGTCGAGCAGCGTCTCGGCCCAGACTCGCCCGATCACGCTCGCTGACAGATGGACGAAGATCGACAGACCGACGGCCAGGACCATCGCCAGCTCGATATTCAGGCGCGGCAGCAGGCTATGCGCGACGATCGCGACCAGCGCCGCCAGGGTCAATCCGAAGACGACCGCCAGCGATTCGGCGGCGCGTTCGGTTTGCTCATCGTCGTGGGCAATCAGGTCCGCCCGCCGGGGTCGGTGGTTCGCCGCGCAGACTTCTTCCAGGCGACTTCTCGAATACGTCCGCAGAGCGCGGCCGATCGAGACGAGAAAGCCTTGAATGATCAGCAAGGGAATCCCGAGTGCCAGCGTTCCACCCAGGTTCAGCGCGGCCAACTCACACTCTCCCGACCCTGATCATCGGCGCTCAGCAGGCCGACCAGTGGGTACGTATTGATCAGACCTTCGGAAGCAAGGATCTCCGCTTCGCGTTGCCGCATCACGTCGGCGTCCTCGGCCGTCTGATCGTCGAGCCCACAGAGGTGAAGCAAACCATGGACCACGTAGAGAGCCAGCTCGGACCGGGGATCGACCCCGACGTCGCGCGCGGTTGAAGCCGCCATCTCGGCGGAGACGACCAGTTCGCCGGCCAGGACCGGGTCGTCCGGGTCGCTCAAGGGGAAGCTGATCACGTCGGTCGGCCAGTCATGCGCCAGGTGGCGACGATTGATCACGCGGATCGTCTCGTCGTCCACCAGGGCGATCGAGAGGGTGGCGCGGTCGATCCCTTCGCGGGTCAGGACCCGGCGGACGACCGATTCGAGAAACGAGCGATCGACGATCAGATGCGACTGGGTGTCGCTGACCTCGAGCTCGAAGGTCGGGGAAAGGCTGGGCGGGGCTAGCCCCCGGCCCGGGATAATTCACCGCCTGCACCTCCCGCAGTTTGCCTAGCCCCCCGGACCGCACGAACTCGGAGGCGACCCGGTTCATCGCCATCGAGCGC
>JAJYCH010000491.1 GCA_021778575.1 Planctomycetota bacterium | reverse complement strand
GGAGCTTGCGATCTTCGACCGTCTGCATCAGTTCGCCCCAGAGGGCGACGGCGAGGTCGGCGTAATTCTGGCCAAGTTGCTTGTGCGCCTCGACGCTCGCGCGATAGGTGTGGCGGGGGCGACCCCTGGCTCCGGTCTCGGACCGGCGCTCGACCATTCCCGAGCCGACCAGGCGCGTCAGCCGGTTCCGGATCGCGGTCGGTGTCACTCCCAGCGCCTCGCCCATCTCGGCGACGGTCAGTGGTCCCTGACGACGGATCAGATCCAGTAAGGGGCGATCGGAGGAATCGTTCATGAAAAACCTCCCGGCGGAGACAGGCTTGATTCGCCTCGAAGAACACGAATCAGCCAATCGAAGCCTCATTGTAGGCCTCGATTCGGGCCTCGTCTATCAGCCAGCGGGGGATTAGACCCATATTTCGCAAAAAAAATTGCGATAAATGGAATACCGGTCGTCGCCAGGTTCTTGATCGAGCGTCGGGCGACGGTGATCCTGCCGGATCGATCGATCCCAGGATTGGACAGCGTCGCCTCGAATCGGGAACGATCGGCCGTGATCGGTGCGGCGATTGATTGACGCGCCGTCCTATTCTGCTAGGCTAGGAGGACCATATTTTATAGAGGAGCCTCGCGGGATCGCGATGCGCGGCGCGGGAAGATTTTGTCTTTCTCGTGAAGGCGTTCGGGTTCGTGTCGTCCCTGGCTTCGCTCCTTTGGTTCGGAAAGGGTCGTGACGATGTCCTCGCCGTCGGATCAGAACGCTGATAAGGCGAAGGCCTTCTTTGGATACGGCAATGACGCCGCTCAGAAGGGCAACGACGTCTACGCCGCCCAGATGTACAAAGAGGCCTGTAAAATCTGCCCGGACAACCTGATTTACCGCCAATCGCTTCGAGGAGTTGAACGCCGGAAGTTCGGCAACGATCCCGCGAAGGTCGGTAAGATGGTGGGCTTGAAGCTGCAACCACTCCGGATGAAAATCGGGATCGCCAAGTCCCGCCAGAAGTGGTCCGAGGTGCTCGATCTCTGCGAGGACGTGTTCGTTCAGAGCCCCTGGGACCTTGATGCTTCGACCAATGCCGCCGAGGCGGCGGAGAATCTCGGCTTCAAGAAGATTGCCCAGTACCTGATCGAAGCGGTGATCCCTCAAGGGGAAAAGGACGAGCGATTTCTTCGGTCGGCCGCGCAGGCGTTCGAGTTCGCCGAGGATTATCAGAAGGCCATCTGGTGCTGGGACAAGCTCAAGGTCCTGGTTCCGACCGACGAACAGGCCCGCAAGAAGGTCAACGACCTGACGGCCCGGGCCGCGATCCGGAAATCGGGCCTGCAAGAATCCATCGACAAGCATGCCGGTAAGACCGTCGGTTCGTCGGGGCCGGAGAAAGATCTTCCGCCTGATGCCGAGGAGATGCGCGGCGATCGGATCACGCCCGAACAGCGTTACCTCAAAGAGATCGAGGAAACTCCCGAGCGGATCGGTCCTTATCTTGCCCTGGCCGAGAACTACAAGCTGGCGAATCGACTCGAAGACGCCGAGAAGGTCCTGGCCAAGGGCGTGAAGGCCAACCCCGATGATAACTACCTCCAGGGGGCATACGCAGAAGTCCAGATCAGCCGGATCCGCCAGGCGATCGAGATCTTTACCCGCAAGGTCGCCAAGGAACCACACGATCCCGACCATCCGGTCAAGCTCGAACAGCTCAAGGTGGCGCTTTACAAGTACGAGCTGAAAGAGATCCGCCGGAAAGTCGGCGTCGCCCAGGACGACCTCAAGCTCCGGATGCTTCTCGGTAAGAAGCTGGCGGAAGGGGGCAAGCACGACGAGGCGATCGCCGAGTTCCAGCAGGTCCGGAACAGCCCCGAACTGAAGGTTCAGGCGCTGCTTCATGCCGGACTCTCGTTCAAGGCCAACGGAGTCAACAAGCTGGCCGAGCGCAACTTCGAGGATGCCGTCCGGCTCGTCGACGACAAGGATACGGCGACCAAGATGGAACTCCACTACAACCTCGGTCTTCTCGCCGAGATTCAGGGCAACATGGCCATCGCCGAGGAGCATTTCAACGAGGTCGCCGCCAACGATTATTCGTATCGCGACGTCGCCCAGAGGCTCCGGAAACTGGGCGAGAAGCCGCCCGAGGAAGACTGAGTAAGGATCCTTGACAATTGCTCAGGGAAATAAGGCTGCGCAGGTGGTCAAGCTCGGGCCAAGTTGCTAGGATGCTCGGACTCTCGCACAGGAGCCCTTGCCTTGGCCGAGCCTCGAACCGCTGAAATCGTCCGCCAGACGAAAGAGACCGACATCCGGCTTCGCCTCGACCTTGATGGGTCGGGCCGAGCGGAGGTTCGGACCGGCGTCGGATTTCTCGACCATATGCTCGACCTGTTCGCCCGGCACTCGCTGATGGACCTCCAGGTGACCTGCGCCGGGGACATTCAGGTCGACGCCCACCACTCGACCGAAGATATCGGGATCTGCCTGGGTCTGGCGATCGATAAGGCTCTGGGCGACAAGGCGGGAATCCGCCGCTACGGTCATATCATCTTGCCGATGGATGAGACGCTGGTCACCTGCGCCGTCGATCTCGGTGGCCGGCCGTTCTGGGTCTGGAATGCGCCGATGCCGGCCTCGAAGATCGGTGAATTCGATAGCGAACTGGTGGCCGACTTCTGGCAAGCGGTGGCCTTCAACGGTCGGATGAATCTCCATGTTCTGCTCCACTATGGGCGGAACACCCACCATATCAGCGAGGCCATCTTCAAGGGGTTGGCCCGAACGCTCCGGGCCGCTGCCGAGCTGGACCCTCGGAACCCTGGTATCCCATCGACCAAGGGGTCGCTCTGACCTGCGGTCACTTCTCTTTCGAGTTGCTTGATGACTTCCGCCCCACGATCGAGCCGTTCGCAGATTCTCAACCTGGCGCTTTTCGCACTTGGTTTTGGCCTGTTGGGGCTGGTGATCTATCTCAAGCGCGACGACTTGCGGAAGGTTTTCGCCAAGCCGGTTGACTACCGCCTCTTCGGCTTCGGCCTGGTGATCTATCTTGTTGCCCTGATGATCACCTTTGTCCGCTGGCACCGGCTGGTCCTGGCTCAGGGGCTCGATTTCTCGCTGAAGGATGCGATCCGGCTCGGTTTCATCGGCAATGTCTTCAACCTCGTGATCCCCGGCGCGGTCGGTGGCGATGTGATCAAGGCGGCGTTTCTGGGCCGGATGCAGCCCGACAAGAAGCCGCAAGCCTGGGCGTCGATGATCCTCGACCGTATCCTCGGGTTACTCGGGCTGTTCTTGCTCGCCGGGATTGCCGGGGCCATTGCCTGGCGAACGGCCTCGCCAGAAGTGCGCGTCTTGATTCTGCTGATCTGGGGAGCGTTGTTGGTTGGGTTCACCGCGCTCGGGGTAGCCTTCTCACCGGGCTTGTACCGGCCTCTCAACCGGCTGGTCGCGGGCCGGGGCAAGCTGGAGGCGGTCGTCGCCAAGCTTGAATCGATCGGGATGGCCTATCGCGAACGGATTGGGCTGGTCGTGGCGATGCTGGGTGTCGCCACCTTCGTCCATGCCCTGTATGTCCTGGCGTTTTACTCGGCCAGCCGGGCCTTGTTTGGTGATGACCTGCCGACGCTCGCCCAGCACTACTTGATGGTGCCACTGGTCCTCTTCACGACGGCCGTGCCGATCCCGTTCGGAGCCATCGGCTTTGTTGAAGGGGTCAGCGATCGGCTGTTCGAGATGGTCCATCACAAGGAAGGAGCCATCGCCATGCTGGCTTTCCGCGTTCTGATGTACGGCAGCGGAATTGTCAGCGCCTGTGTCTATCTGGCCAACCTCCGGCAGGTCCGGGACCTCCGAAAGAATGGCGAAGAAGAAAAAGCGTAAGTGCTTGGCGATCCTGATCCGTCGCCGTTCTCGGTCACTTCTCGATTGGTTTTCCGGCGAGCAGGGCGTCGATTTCCTCGACAAAGACCTCGCGCTCGGTCAGTCCCACATGGATCGCCCGGATGGTCCCCTGGGCGTCGATCACGACCACGAACGGGATTGCCTCGACGCCGAAGCGTTCGGCGACTCGGCCGAGCGGGTCGAGTCCGACCATCCCCACGGGATTCGCCCCTTCGGCCTTCAGGCTCAGTCTCATCTCGCTCAGCTTGGCCTCGACCAGCTTTCGTACCTCTTTCAGGTCGCCTTGTTCGTTCTGGTCGATGCTCAGCGCGACGACAACAACTTCCTTACCCGCCTTGCCATACGCTTCGATCAACTTCTGAATATCAGGGAGTTCCTTCAGGCAAGGGCCGCACCAGGTCGCCCAGAAGTCGATCAGGACAACTTTGCCGAGGAGATCGGCCCGGCTCACCTTCTTGAGCTTGTCCGGGCCATCAATGATATCGAACGTGAAGTTCGGCGACGCCTTGCCCACCAGTGGGTTCGTTTCGGCCTTGGCTTTCGGTGCCGCGGCCCCTTCAAGCTTGGCGACCTCGGTGAACCCCGCCGGGGGTTGAAACGCGAACGATTCCGGTTTCGGGACCTCGGTCGAGATCGTTCCGGCGGTCCAGCGGAGTGATTCGACGTGCGTGTCTCCCCCAGCGATCGACCCCTTCGTGGCGTCCCCTTCGACCACCA
>JAJYCH010000490.1 GCA_021778575.1 Planctomycetota bacterium | reverse complement strand
GAAAATGCTCATCACCAACGATCCGTCGAAGCCAGCGCGGTCCCCAGGGCTCGGGGTTTAGCTTAGGATTGGGATCATCCTCCCGCGACTGTTCGAAATCGTATTGAACCGAGCCACCCGCCTGCTGGATCAGCGCCACGGCCCGACGCTGGATCGAAGCCCGCCGGGCCTTCCAGCCGAGCAACCCGCCGACGACCAGCACCAGAATCATCAACGCCCGCAGGCTCAGCACCAGCCGGAACCTGCGGGGGTTTGTTGATGGGTCCAAGGCTCGACCTCCTGGTCCAACTTTCCCGGCGTTCCGATCCGGTTCCACCCGATTTTCAGGCCAGCAGAGCCTTGATCACGTGTGCTTGCTCGACTCCCGTGAGCTTCTGGTCGAGCCCCTGGTAGCGGTACGTGAACCGTTCGTGGTCGAAGCCCAGGGTGTGCAGGACCGTGGCGTGGAAGTCGCGGATGTGAACAGGATCTTTGATGATGTTGTACGAGAAATCATCGGTCTCGCCGTAAACCGTTCCCGGCTTGATCCCGCCGCCGGCCATCCACATCGTGTAGCAGCGCGGGTGGTGGTCTCGACCGTAGTTGTCCTTTGACAAGCCCCCTTGCGAGTAGATTGTCCGGCCGAATTCTCCGCCCCAGATCACCAGCGTCTCGTCGAGCAACCCACGCGACTTCAGGTCCTGGATCAAGGCCCAGCACGGTTGATCGACATCCTTGCACTGGCTGGGGAGTCGGCCCGCGACATTGCCGTGGGTGTCCCAGTTGTTGTGGTAGATCTGGACGAACCGGACGCCGCGCTCGACCATCCGACGGGCCAGCAAGGCGGAATGGGCGAAGCTGCCCGACTTCTTCACGTCCTCGCCGTAGAGGTCGTAGGTCGACTTGGGTTCGCTGGCGAGGTCGGTCAGGTCGGGCACGCTCGACTGCATCCGGAAGGCCAGTTCGTACTGTTCGATCCGGGTATGGGTCTCGGGGTCGCCGACGATCTGGTAATTCGCCTCGTTGAGGGCTCGGAGACCGTCGAGCGTCTTACGCCGGACCTCGGCGGAAACTCCGGGCGGGTTGTTGATGTAGAGGATCGGGTCGCCGCCGCTCCGGAACGAGACTCCGGCGTGCTCGCCCGGCAGATAGCCGGATGACCAGAGCCGGGCCGAGATCGCCTGGATCTGCTCGGTATTGGACGGCTTGGCGACCAGGACGACGAACGTCGGCAAATTTTCATTCGCCGATCCGAGCCCGTATGAGACCCATGAACCGAGACAGGGGCGGCCGGTGACCATATTGCCGGTCTGCATCAGGGTGATGGCCGGCTCGTGATTGATTGCCTCGGTGTTCATGCTTCGAATGAAGCACATGTCGTCGACCATCTTCGACGTGTACGGCAACAGTTCGCTGACCCACATTCCCGACTTGCCGTGCTGCTCGAACTTGTACTTCGACGGCGCGACCGGGAACCGCTTCTGGCCCGAGGTCATCGTCGTCAGCCGCTGCCCGTTGCGGATCGACTCGGGGAGATCCTTGTCGTACATCTCGACCATTTTCGGCTTGTAATCGTACAGGTCGAGCTGCGATGGCCCGCCGACCATGTGCAAATAGATCACCCGCTTGGCCTTGGGGGCGAAGTGGGTCATGCCGGGCAGGGGGCCGTCGGCGGCAAGGCTGGCCGACGCGCTCCGACCGTTACCCATCAACGTCGCCAGGGCCGCCCAGCCGACAGCGTTGACCCCTCGGCCAAGGAACTGCCGGCGCGACTCGCTCTGAAGATATTCCTGGATCGGATTCATGGGTTTTGAACCCTTTATAAGTTGAATATGGAATGATTGTCATCAGAGGATGGTGGGCCGAGCCCATCTTGCGATCCTGTGTTCAGATGTTTTCCGTAGGGTGGGCTTGGCCCACCATATCGATTTACTTGTTGAGGACCTCATCAAGGTTCATCAACTCATTTGCCAGCATTGTCCAGGCGGCCAGGGTCGGCACTTTCAGGGCCGGGTCGGCCTTGGAGTCCCCCTCGGCGATCAGCTTGGCGGCGTCGGCGGGGTGGGCTTCGTAATATTTCTGGAGGCCGTCGAGCGAGTCCTTGATGACCTTGATCTCGTCGGGTCGGAACGGGCGGGCAACCAGTTTCTTCGCAAGCTGGTCGATCCGCGAGTCGTCCGAGTCGCCGCCGGTCTTGAGGATCACCTCGGCCAGGTGACGCGCGGCCTCGATGAACTGGACGTCGTTGAGCGTCACCAGGGCCTGGAGCGGCGTATTCGTCCGCTCGCGACGGACGGTGCAGACCTCGCGCCCGGGGGCGTTGAAGATATCCATCGAGGCCGGCGGCGCGGCCCGTTTGATGAACGTATAGAGGCTTCGCCGATAGAGCTTCTCGCCGGTATCCTGACGGTAGTCGCGGGTGTCGCTCCCCGGCATGGCGACGGCTTCCCAGACCCCTTCGGGCTGATAGGGCCGGACGCTCGGCCCGCCGATCCTGGGAACCAGCAAACCGCTGGCGGACAGGGCGTAGTCGCGAATCATCTCGGCATCCATCCGGTAACGCGGACCACGCGCGAGGTAGCGGTTTTGCGGGTCTTTCTCGACCGCTTCGGGCGTGGTCGCGGCCGACTGGCGATAGGCGGCCGATGTGACGATCTGCTTGAGGAACGCCTTGACGTTCCACCCCTGGTCGCGAAAATCGACCGCGAGCCAGTCGAGCAACTCTTGATGCGACGGCAGCTCGCCGCTCAGGCCGAAGTCGCCGGTTGTCTTGACCAGCCCGGTCCCGAAAATCTCCTGCCAGAACCGGTTCACGTTCACCCGAGCGGTCAACGGATGCTCGGGTCTGACCAACCATTGCGCGAAGCCGAGACGGTTGCGCGGCAGGTCGGAGGGCATCGGCGGCAGGATGTCGGGCGTGTCGGCCTTGACCTGGTCGCGCCGTTTGTCGTAGTCGCCTCGAAAGAGTATGTAGGCGGTGGGAGCCTCGGGCCGTTCGTTCATCACGTGAGCAATCGTGCCGCGAGACTTGATGGCGGCCTGCTCGGCGTCGAGGCTCGACAGCTTGGCGTTGATCTCCTTCGAGGCCGGGTCCTGCGTCTTCTGATACCAGGCGAAAACCGCGTCGAAATCGGGGCCGGCTCGCTTGTCGGCGGGCTTCACCACCAGGTCGTAAACCTGCGACATCGCGTACAGCCGCTCGACCTCGTCGGGTCCGAGCGCCTTGCCGTAGACCCGAAGGTCGTGATAGATCGCTTCCTCGACCTTCGATCCGCCGCTCCGCTGAGCGAGCTTCAACGGGACCTGCGTCCGGATCGAATTCTTGAGGACGTCGTTGGCGACGGTGTTCGCCCGGAGCTTGCCATCGAGATAAATCTTGATTCCCGACGCCTTGCCGGACCCGTCGTAGCTGACGATCACGTGGTTCCAGAGATTCGGCTTCAGCGCGCCGTCGGAGACGACCTTCAAGGCATCATCGGGCCACTTGTGGATGATGTGGGCGGCGATTTTGCCCCCTTCCACCCAGAGGTCCCAGCCTCGGAAATCGTTCCCTTCGTCCATCCTCGACAGTAACGCCCCGCCCAGGTTCGCTCGCGACGGCTTGACCCAGAGACCATACGAGAACGGTTGATCCTTCTCGAAATCACCGACGTCGGCCAGTTCGAGTTCGCCGGCCATCGTCCGTTTGGCGGTGGCGTCGCGCGGGTCGAGCGCGGCTCGAAGCTTCTGGGTCTCGGTGGGAATCTGTCCCTTGATCGTCTCGGGCGTCGCAGCGGCAAGCCACTTGACGAATTCCGGTTGGGCAACTTCCTTGCGGGCCTCCAGCGCTTTTCGAGTCGCGCTGATCTCGGCCAGCAGTCCATCCCAGCGTCCGCGGTCTGCTTCTTCGGGCACGAAGACGACGGGCGGCGTGTCCTTGACGTTGCCGTCCATCGCCGCCTGCGTCGTGTTGTTGAAGAAGGCCGAGAGTTCGTAAAACTCCTTCTGGCTGACCGGGTCGAACTTGTGGTCATGACAGACCGCGCACCCGGTGGTCAGGCCGAGATAGACCTGCGAGACGGTCTCGGTCCGGTCTCTGGTATAAAGAACCAGGTACTCCTCGTTGATCGCCCCGCCTTCGCTGGTCGTGATGTTGCAGCGGTTGAACCCCGAGGCAATCTGCTGGTCGAGCGTCCGGTTGGGCAGGAGGTCTCCGGCAAGCTGTTCGATGGTGAACTGGTCGAACGGCATGTTGGCGTTGAACGCCTTGATCACCCAGTTCCGATAGGCCCAGATCTCGCGGTAATTGTCGATGTGAATCCCGTGCGTGTCGGCATAGCGCGCCGCGTCGAGCCAGTAGCGTGCCCGGTGCTCGCCGTAGGCCGGGGAATTGAGCAGGCGATCGACATACTTCTCGTAATAGTCGGGCGCTTGATCGTTGACGAATGCCTCGACGTCCTCGACCTTCGGCGGCAGGCCGGTCAGGTCGAGGCTCAGGCGGCGTGCCAGGGTCCGGCGGTCGGCCTCGGGACCATGCTTGAGCCCCTTTTCCTCCATCTTCGCCAGGAGGAACCGGTCGATCGGGTTGCGGACCCAGCTCTCTTCCTGGACCTTGGGCGGCTCGGCCTTGATCGGCGGCAGGAACGCCCAGTGCGGCTGA
>JAJYCH010000489.1 GCA_021778575.1 Planctomycetota bacterium | reverse complement strand
GTTCCGGCGGATTCCAATTCGAGGCCTATCCTGTCACATCGCCTCGAACCAGCCCTATTTGCTGCAAATACCGGTCCCGACGGCTCAAAAATGATCGATCGCCTGGATTTTCACACAAAAGAACAACTAAATCGACAATCAGGTTCTTTTCAGATTTTTGTTCAGCAGCGGCGTGAATTCCCACGTGCCGACCCGAGCTTTAGAGATCAAATTTGACACCCTGAGCCAGGGGCAGGTCGGTCCCGTAGTTGATCGTGTTAGTCGTCCGCCGCATGTAGGCCTTCCAGGAATCGCTGCCGCTCTCGCGTCCGCCGCCGGTCCATTTCTCGCCGCCGAACGCTCCACCGATCTCGGCGCCCGAGGTCCCGATATTGACGTTGCTGATCCCGCAGTCCGACCCGGCCGGGCCGATAAAGCGCTCGGCCTCGCGCACGTCATTCGTGAAGGCGGCCGAGGAGAGTCCCTGGGGAACCTCGTTGTTCCGCGCAATCGCCTCGTCGAAGTCGCTGTAGGCACTGGCGTAGAGGATCGGCGCGAAGGTTTCCTCGAAGACGATCGACGATCGCGGGTCAATCTCGACCAGCGCGGGCCGGACGTAGACGCCACCGGTCGGAACCCCGGCGGTCAGCCGCTCGCCGCCATGGACGGTCCCGCCCAGCTCGCGTGCCTGGTTCAGCACGCCTTGCATTGCCGAGCCCGACGCTTCGTCGATCAGGGGGCCGATCAGCGTCCCGTCGAGTTGAGGATCACCGACGGGCAGCCGCTCGAAGACCCCGGCGATCCGCTTGATGAACGAACCATAAATTGACTCATGAACAATCAAGCGACGGAGTGTGGTGCAGCGCTGGCCGGTAGTCCCGGCGGCCGAGAAGACGACCGCGCGGAGCGCCAGTTCGAGGTCGGCGGTCGGGGCGAGGATCAGCGCGTTGTTCCCGCCCAGTTCGAGCAGGCTCCGGCCCAGTCGCGACGCCACTTCACGCCCCACGGCGCGCCCCATCGGGACCGAACCGGTGGCCGAGATCAAGGGGAACCGTTCGTCGCGAGCCATCGCTTCGCCCACCTCACGCCCTCCCGCGACGATCGCCAGGAGCCCCGCCGGAGCCTCGGGCATCCCGGCGGCCACTTCGACGCAGAGCCGATGGACGGCCAGGGCGCAGAGAGGGGCTTTTTCCGACGGTTTCCAGGTCACCGGGTCGCCGCAGACCAGCGCCAGCATCGCGTTCCAGGCCCAGACGGCGACCGGAAAATTGAACGCCGAGATCACCCCGACCGGCCCGAGCGGCAGCCACTGCTCCATCATCCGGTGATTCGGCCGCTCACTGACGATCGTCAAGCCGTGGAGCTGGCGCGAGAGCCCAACGGCAAAGTCACAAATGTCAATCCATTCCTGGATCTCTCCCAATGCCTCCGAGCGGATCTTGCCGACCTCCAGCGTCACCAGCTCGGCCAGCTCGGCCTTTCGTTCGCGGACCGCCTGACCGATCCGTCGGACCAGCTCGCCTCGACGAGGGGCCGGGACAACTCGCCACGCCCGAAACGCCTCGGCATTGGCGGCCGAGGCTCGCGGGACGTCGGCGGCGCCGGCCGCCCGGACGGTCGTGATCCGCTCGCCATCGATCGGCGAACGAACCGCGAACGGCTCGCCCCCCGACCACGACGATCCCAGACCAAAGCCGGGCTGGTCCTCGGACAGTCCCAGACGCTTGAGGATCTCCGATCGATTCATGATCGCACCAAATAAGATGCCGGGTGGTCCTGCTGGGCATAGACCGAGCCGAACCGATTGGCCAGGAAATCGGCAAGAGAGATTTGTTCCTGCCGAACGAACCCACGCTCCGCCAGCACCCCTTCGCGGTGCATATCCAGGACCGCGCAAACGCCCGAGGCCGTGGTGATCTGGATCGCGCTCCAGGTCGATCCGAACCGCTCGGCATGATAGACCTTGCGGGCGTCACTGATTTGCGTGAACACACCATCACGCCAGCCGGTGACCACGCAAAAGATCAGGACAACGTCTTGCAAGGTCGCCGGCACGGCGGTTTCGAGAATATCTTTGAGTAGACCCCGCCGCTCGTGGAGCCGCAATTCGCGGATCAAGAACTGCGCCAGGTCGCGGTGTCCTCGATAGCGGACGGTCTTGTAATCGAGGTTGCGGACCCGTCCGCTCAGCGTCTCCCACAACGAGCCCAGGCCGCCCGAGGTATTGAACGCCTCGTAATCAACACCGTCGAGCGAGAACTGTTCGAGCCCTTCGAGCGGCAAGACCTCCATCGGCCGACCGTCGCGAATCACTTCGCAAGGATTACAGTACTCGTTGATCAGTCCGTCGGTCGACCAGGTCAGGTTGTACTTCAAGGCCCCGGTCGGAAACTGAGCGAGAGCACCGACACGAAGGCGGACCTCGTCGAGCCGGTCGAGCCGATTGGCCAGGTGATTGCCGGCGATCGAGACGAACCCAGGCGCCAGCCCGCACTGGGGGACGAAGACCTGCCCCTGGGCCGCGTTCTGGGCGAGTTCGCGGACGATCCGGGTGCTGGCGACATCCTCGGTCAGGTCAAAGTAGGAAGGTCCGACCTCCCAGGCCGCTCGGGCGATCGTCGGGTTGACGTCGAACGGGCAGGCCGAGATCACGTCATCGATCCCGACCATCGCCGCGCGGAGCGCTACCGGATCATCGACATTGACTCGTGTGAGTTCGACATTCGGCAAGCCGCGAAGCTGGTCAAGGGCCGACTCATCCGAGTCGCCCACGCGGACGAGGTAATCACCGGTATGGCCGAGCAGCGAGGCGATCGCCCGACCGATCTTGCCTGCTCCCAGCAAGAGCACGTTTCGCAACGGAACCTCCCGAAAGCCGGGGCGATCGACAGGATTTCGCGGTCTCCACCCGGCACGAATCCCGGAATAGATCCAGGCTATCCGCCCAGGAACCCGGAGGCTAGTGGCTGGAAAAACAAGTCCATGGCCACCGCCCGGATGGTTTTCCAGGGATATCCTGGACGGGCAATTCCGGGAAGCGAAAAACTGGCCTGATACCCTGGTTCCCGGAGCGGGTCAGACGCCAAAAGTCAATATTTCTTGATGATCGGCGGTGCGGAACTCACGATTTTACCCTTCGGATCGACCGTCACGAAGAAGCTATGGGCGATCCTACCGTTGGCAAAGTCCGGGCCGGTCACGATGTTGACCCGATACTTGTCGCCAGCCACGGGCATGACCTTCAGCTTGAGCAAGTCTTTCGGAGGGCCCAGGGCCTTCATCACCTGTCTGCCGATGAACTCGTCCTTCGAATCCTCGAGAGGCTCGTAGTCCAGTTCGATCGGTGGATTTTTCGGCATCGACTGCTCCGGAAAAGGGGTAGGACAACCCATCGTCCGGAAATCAAGACTATTATGCAAGCGTGCTCTGAAATGATCGCCGGGATTGAGTCTGCCCGAGAATTCCGGGGTGACAGGGGCTCAGCATCCCGAACCCCGTTTGGTGGCCGGGAGTTATGATCGTGGAACCAGGGTTCCAGAGCACCGAAAACCCCTGCCACCCAACCTCTCCAGTCACTATTTCTCGCGCTTCCAGACCGTGAGCCCGACAAAATCGCCACTGGCTTCGATTTTTTTCGGGCGGGCGGCGTCTATTTGCATGTAGGGGCGGCATACTCTCAATGTGTCACCTTTGAACTCGTAGATGCAACGGATGACCCGCTCCTTACCACCAACCTCGTCGATCAGATCCAGTTCCTTCGGGGTTTTCGTGGGATCAAGCCGGATCTTCGACCGCTTCTCCCCGCTGGTCCTGGCAATCCAGACGTCGCCTTCGACCATCAGTTTGAACAGTTTCACCGATTCGTCAGGCGTCTTCTTGGGGCCGATCTGGATCGACTCGGCGGCCCAGGCCCCCAGGAATTTCGCCAGTTCCTTCTTTTCTTCGTCTTTGTCCGGACCGATCACCCCCAATAGCAACGGTTGAGTTCCCCTCGCATCAGGCCGAGAACCGCTTCAGAACCAGCGTGGTATTCTGGCCGCCAAACCCAAAGCTGTTCGACAGGGCGACGTCGATCCGACGATCACGGGCGGCGTGAGGGACGTAATCGAGGTCGCAGTCGACGTCGGGCTGGTCGAGGTTGATGGTGGGCGGGACGACGCCGTCGCGGATCGCCAGCAGACAGATGATCGCCTCGACGGCTCCCCCGGCGGCGATCAGGTGGCCAGTCATGCTCTTGGTGCTGGAGACGGGAATCCGCCGGGAATGGTCGCCCAGGGCGATCTTCAGGGCGAGGGTTTCGACCGAGTCGTTGACCATGGTGCTGGTCCCGTGAGCATTGACGTAGTCGACGTCGTCGGTGTTCAAACCGGCGTCGAGCAGGGCCAGGCGGATCGAGGCCACGGCCCCTCGGCCTTCGTCGTGAGTGTCGGTCAGCCGGAAGGCGTCGGCCGTCGAAGCGTGGCCGGCCAGTTCACCGAGGATGGTCGCCCCTCGGGCTTTCGCGTGTTCATACGACTCCAGAACAAGCATCCCGCCACCTTCGCCGATCACGAAACCGTCGCGGTCGCGGTCGAACGGTCGGCTGGCCCGAGCGGGGTCGTCGTTACGGGTCGACATCGCGGTCAGCAGCACGAACCCGGTCA
>JAJYCH010000488.1 GCA_021778575.1 Planctomycetota bacterium | reverse complement strand
CCGAGTTCCTCTTCACCTTCGCGCTGGCGTATGTGGTCCTGAACGTGGCGACGTCGAAATCGACGGCGGGGAACTCGAATTACGGCCTGGCGATCGGCTTTACCGTGCTGGTCGGGGCGTTCAGCGTCGGCGGGATCTCCGGCGGAGCGTTCAATCCGGCGGTCGCCGTCGGCGCGGCGATCATGAACCTGGTCGAGCCGGCCTCGATCTGGATTCACATCGTCGCCGATCTCGCCGGTGGTCTGGTCGCGGGGCTCGCATTCAAGTTCCTCAACCCGACCGACAACTGAGAAGCAACCTTCTCGTTCCCACGGTCTGGGTGAGAAAGCCTGCTTCGCCTCGGCGACGGCATTCGAAAGCGGACCGGGGAGCGTCCAGAACGGCGATCCCACGGAGGACCGTGGGAACGAGATTTCCAGCCTGGCTGCCTTGGAAAAATTTGAAGGGGATAGCCAAATCCCCCGAAAATCGAGCGGCAATTTGACAGGAGTCGTTGGCTCGATTAGATTCAAACGAAATCGTTCATTCGAGGACAGAAATCGCCGGGCTGAGTCCGGCGTTTTCAGGAGGGTCCCGCGATGCGACTTCTGGGAGCCGGGATTCTTGCGGTCTTGATGATCCGAGGGGCGGTTGCCGGCGAGTCGGATCGCGACCGGCCCGACCGGTTGACCAGCGGGCGCGAGGCTCGGGGTCTGGCCGGCAAGATTGACGCCCGGCTGGTCGCTCGATGGGCTGCGCTGGGGATTGAACCGGTGGCCCGGTCGGACGATGGCGAGTTTCTCCGACGGGTCGCGCTCGACCTGGTCGGCCGGATTCCCACGGCGGCCGAGGCTCGCGACTTTCTCGACGATCCCAACCCCGCCAAGCGCGAGGCCCTGGTCGATCGCCTGCTCGACAGCCCCGCCCACGCGGCCCGCGCGGTCCTGCTCTGGCGGCAACTCCTGTTGCCCGAATCGGGCGACCAGGCGGCGGTGGCCTCGGGCGGTTTCGACGACTGGCTCCGCAAGAAGGTGGCCGAGGAGGCAGGGTATGACCGGGTCGTCCGCGAGATCCTGGCCGTCAAGCTCGTCGGTCGCGACGGCCAGGCGATGGACGCCCCGTCGGTCGAGCCCAGTCCCGCCGCCTATTACTCGGCCAAGGGGGGGAAGCCCGAGACCATCGCCTCCGACTCGGCCCGGGCGTTTCTCGGTCTCCGGCTCGAATGTGCCCAGTGTCATAATCACCCGTTCGCCAAGTGGAAGCGCGAGGAATTCTGGGGTTACGCCGCCTTCTTCGCCGGTGTCCCGCGCCAGGCGGATGACGACGGCACACCGCTGGGCCGGATCACCCGCGACGACGCCACCCGCCGCGAGCTGACGATCCCGGGAACCTCGACGGTGGTCAAGGCCACGAACCTCGACCACTCCGCGCCCGCCTGGCGTCCCCGGGCCGAGACCCGCGAAGTCCTGGCCGAGTGGATCACCGCTCCCACCAATCCCTACTTCGCCCGTGCCGCCGTGAACCGGACCTGGGCCCGGTTCTTCGGCTACGGTCTGATCGACCCGGTCGACGACCTCGACGCCGAGGCCGAGCCCGGCCTGAACGAGCTTCTCGACGAGATCGCCGCCGACTTCCGCGATCACCGCTACGACCTCAAATACCTGATCCGGGCTCTCCTGGCGACCCGGGCCTACAACCTGTCGAGCGCCGTGGCCCCGGGCGAGACCAAACCGCCGCGCTACTTCGCCCGGATGCCGGTCCGTGGGCTTTCCCCCGGCCAGTTCCTCGATTCGCTGACGCAGGCCACCGCAACCGACCTGGGCGCGGCCCGAGGCCGCTTCCTCGAACTGTTCGCCGACCGCGACGAGGTCCCGACCGAGTCGCAAACCTCGATCCTTCAGGCGCTGACCCTGATGAACGGCGAGTTCCTCGACCGGGCCACCAGCCCGGCAACCGGCGAACTGCTCGGAGCGGTCGCCGGGGCTCCGTACCTCGATACGGCGGGGCGGGTCGAGATCCTCTACCTCGCCGCGCTGACGCGCCGGCCTCGACCCGTCGAGCGGGCCCGAGTGGTCGAGTACATCGACCGCCACTCCACGCCGGCCGATCGCGACAAGGCGCTCGCCGACGCCTTCTGGGCCGTGCTGAACGGGCCGGAATTCCGGATCAACCATTAATCGGGTGTTGTCCCGTTGCGAAAACCGGATGCGTGAGAACAGGTCAATTCACGGATCGATCACGAGGGAGTCGCTCATGGACCGCTTGCCCACTTCGCTACCTCGGTTGACTCGTCGGCAGATGTTCCAGTTGGCCTCGGCCGGGGTTGTCGGCGGCTCGGCCTCGGGCTGGCTTGAACGGCTGGCCGAAGGGGCGGCGACCGACCCGAAACGGCGGAAGTCGTGCATCCTGCTCTGGATGTCGGGTGGGCCGAGTCAGATTGACACGTTCGACCCCAAGCCCGGTCACGCCAATGGCGGCCCTTACAAGCCGATCCAGACCTCGGTCCCGGGGATCTTGCTGGGCGAACATCTGCCCAAGCTCGCCGCGCAGGTCAAGGATCTGGCGATCATCCGGGGGATGAGCACCAAGGAAGGGGACCACGGCCGGGCCACGTACAACCTCCGGACCGGCTATCTTCCGTCCGGCCCGGTCCGCTATCCGACGCTGGGCTCGCTGGTGGCGAAGGAGCTGGAAAACGACTCGGCCGAGCTTCCCGGTTTCGTCAGCGTCGCGCCGGCCCGGGCGTTCAGCCCGGCGGCCTATAGCTCGGGCTTCCTGGGGCCGAAATATGCCCCATTGATCGTCGGCGAACGAGGGGGTGTCGGCCGCCGGTCGTTCCGCGTCGAGGACCTGACTCTGCCGACCGGGATCGATCACGACCGGGCCAATAGCCGGCTCGAACTGATGAACGCGCTCGGTAGCGACTTCCAGGCGACCCGACCGGGAGTCTCGCCCGCCAGCCATCACGACGCCTACCAGCGGGCCGTCAAGATGATGCGCTCGCCCGCCGCCCGGGCGTTCGAGCTCGACGAAGAATCCGACGCCGTCCGCGACGCCTACGGCCGGAACCCGTTCGGCCAGGGATGCTTGCTCGCCCGACGCCTGGTCGAGCGCGGCGTCCCGTTCGTCGAGGTGACGTTGTCGAGCGTCGATGGCCGGAACAACCAGCTCGGCTGGGATACCCACGCCCAGAACTTCGACGCGGTCAAGGCGCTGAGCACGGTCCTCGACGCCGGCTGGTCGAGCCTGATGAATGATCTCCGGACCCTCGGTCGGCTCGACGATACCTTGATCGTCTGGATGGGCGAATTCGGCCGGACGCCGAAGATCAACGAGTCGGCCGGACGCGACCACTTCCCGAACGCCTGGAGCACCGTTCTGGCCGGCGGCGGCCTGAAAGGCGGGCAGGTCATCGGCAACACCGGCGAGGACGGCATGGAGGTCCGCGACCGACCCGTCGCGGTCGCCGACCTCCTGGCGACGGTCGTCAAGGGGCTCGGGCTCGACCCGACCAACCAGAACATCTCCGACGTCGGCCGGCCGATCCGACTGGTCGACACCAAGGCGAAACCGATCGCCGAGGTTCTGCCATCATGACCACGCGAGCGGTCCTGGCGGCCCTGCTGGCGATCGGAGCCGGCGACGACGGCAAGAGCCCGGCGGTCCTTCCACCGGCCGCCACCTTCGCCGCTCTCGGTGATCAAGGGGTTCAGGATCTGTTGATCCTGGGCGAGACCCGACCGATCTTGATTCGCTTGCGCGTCCGGATCGGCGACCAGGCGTTCCGATCGGGCTGGGACGACGGCAATCGCCGGCTTCACAAGCTGCTCGACCGCGACCACGACGGCAAGCTGACCGTTGCCGAGGCCGAGGCCGGAGGTCTGGCCTTGCTGCTCGCCAATCCGGCAGCGGTCGCCAGTGCCGACGTGAACCCGAAAGACGGCGCGCTCTCGGTCGAGGAACTGGCCGAGGCGCTCCGGGCGACCCATGGGCCGTTTCAGGTCCAGTCCGACGGGCTCGAAACCCGGCGAACCGATGCGCTCTTCGACCAGTTCGATCGCGACAAGGACGGTCGGCTGACCCGTCCCGAACTGGCGACGATCGTCGGCAGTCTCCGGAAGCTCGACCGCGACGACAACGAGCTGATCGGGCTCGACGAGGTGGCGGCCACCCAGGTTCCCGAATCGACGGCCATGACCGTGATGGGTCGGCCCCCCACGCGTGAGCTTCCCGCCCCCTCGGCCATCAGCCTGGAACCGGGCGAGCCGCCGTTGCGAGTTCTCCGGCTCGTGCTCAAGAAGTACGACAAGGGGTCGGCCCGAGGGCCGGGCAAGACCGACTCCAGGCTCTCGCCCGAGGAATTCGCGATCCCCAAAACGGCCTTCACCTCGGCCGACAAGAACGGCGATGGCCTGCTCAATACCGACGAGCTCCGCAGCTACCTGGAGAAAAGCCCGCGTGAGGCGATCCTCGACGTGGCCATCGCCGCCGAGCCCGACGGGCGACCGCTGGTCAAGGTCCGAGGGCTTGATGGCGGCGAGCCGGTCGGACTGGCGAGCCGGCAGCTCTCCGACGGAATCGTCGAACTCGACCTCGGCCTGCTCCGGCTCGACATTCATCTCGAGGATGGCCACGGGGCGATCGAATCG
>JAJYCH010000487.1 GCA_021778575.1 Planctomycetota bacterium | reverse complement strand
GACTGGAGCTTCAGGTGATCGCCGCCGTCGTGATCGGCGGTGGGAGTCTGAGCGGGGGGGAAGGGACCGTTCTGGGCACCTTGATCGGCTGCCTGATCATGTCGGTTCTCAATAACGGCTGCGTCCACGCGGGGATTCCCAACGCCAGCCAGGACGTCATCATCGGCGCGATCATCGTCGCGGCCGTGGCTCTCGACCGATTCCGTCGGCGGCTGGCGGATTGAATTTCCCTCGAACCAGAGCCACCAGACAAAGCCAGACAATCGCCGAACCAATCGTCAGGCCGAGCCCGGTCGAAAGTCCTGGAGGCCAGTACGTCAGACAGATTTCGTGCCGTCCCGGTTCGAGCAGAGGGACCACTCGCTGCGCATGATTCCCACGGAAGACCGGCGCGGCTTTGCCGTCGACCGTCGCCGACCAGCCGGGCATCCAGCTCTCGGCCAGGACGAGCAGGCCCGGCGCGCTCGTACTTACTTTCAAGACAATCCGGTCGGGGTCGTCCGACGTCCAATCCACCGGCTGAAATGGTTGCCGTTCGGTCCGTCGGGGATCGATGGGATCGAAATCCATCAGGACGAATTCTCGGGGGTCGAGCCGACGAAGACGACCGAGGAAACCGCGATCATCGCTCGCCAATGCGGCCCGAGGGACGACGTAAGCCCGGGGTAACGCGGTCGGGTTCCGAGCGATCATGTAATCGACACCGGCCCATTTTCCCGAGGCGAAGGTCGGCCAGGAAGACTCGAAGCCGGCTTGTCCACCCACCAGAAACGCCACGCTCATCCGGTCGAGGACCGCCTGGCGGATCTCTCGGAGATAATCGGCGACAATCTGGTCCATGGGAGCCTGTCCGACGGCGTTCCTGGCGTCGAACAGGTCGTAAAGCGTCTCGTAGAGGTCAGCCGGTCGCTGGAGTTGAAACGAGTCGTTGACGTTGGTCTTCAGCAATCCCGCCTGCCCGGCCCGAAGGTCGTCGTAAAGGGTATCGACCGCTCGAATCCGGGCGGGAGGCTTGCCGGGCTGGCGCGCTTCCCGGAGCTCCTGGCTGATCGGGTCAGGATCGAAGTAATCCGAGGCGGGTGTCGTCACGATCAGTTGATGACCATGCCAACCCAACTCGATCAGGGCCATCAGCCCGAGGAAGAACGCCGCTTTCCGCCGAACCACGGCGAATTTCGCGGCCAGAATGAGCGTCAACGGCACAATTCCCAGCGCGAGCCAGAACGCCGGTTCGGCGCTGATCCGGCGGAGACCCATTTCGAGGCGTTGCAACTCACCTGGATCGGTCGAGTTGGCAGTTGGCCGGAGCGAACCCCAGAGCACGAAAGCCACAACCAGAACCACCAGGAGCGTTGCTCGCCGGGCGAGTTTGCCCCAGCGTAAGGTTGTCTCGGTGCGGTCGAGCAAGGCCTCCACGCCGAACCCGGCGAGCATTGCTCCGCCGAGGCTCGCCAGGAACAGAGCCCGCGCGGGAACCCGAAAATGGTCCATCCCCGGCACGATCGTGAACAGAAGGGGGAAAACGCCGAATTTCCGGCCAAACCCGAACAGGACTGCTCCGATCACCAGGATCAACCAGCCTCGAACGACCTGGCGCCGGCTCGACCAGGCCACGCCGATCAGCGCCAGGGCGAGCGGGATCAGGCCGATCGAGAGGACCGATTCCCAGTAGTTCTCATGGCCGAAATAGTCGGCGGGACCACCCAGGGCTTGAGGATCGAGAAGCTGGATGAGGTTGATCGGATAGACGTGATAGCGGCTTGACGTTCGGAGCGTCGGCCGAACTCCTTCGAGCGTCCAGGGCCGGGCAAGTGCATCGGGAATCAACTCGATTGCCGTCAGGCCGATTGTCAGCAGGAGTATCGCCACCCATCCGGCTCCGAAACGGGTCGCCTCGCGGAATCGTCCCGACCGAAGCAGGATCAATCCGTCGATCCCGGCCCAGATTCCGAGCGCGATCACCAGGTAATAACCCTCCTGAGGATGACCGGCAAGCATCATCGCCGCCAGGATCGGCGCGAGCGCCAGCCCGCCGAGCCGATCCCCCTGGCGGTACTTCAGCGTCGCGAAGAAAGCCCAGGGATACCAGCAGGCGGCCCAGACGTGCGGGTAATGCCCCTCAAACGTCTGGGCGAGGACGTAAGGCGAAACCTCGACGCATCCAGACGCTACCAGGGCGCTCCAGACGCTCATTTTAAGCTCGCGGGACAGCCTGTACGTTCCCAGCCCCAGAACGAGCAGGTGGAATAGGGTGATCCAGCCCAGCATCGCCGGATTTCCCGACCACCAGGCGAGCCAGACCGGGGGATAGAACAATCCCGCCTGCGGGTTGCCGACCAGGGGACGACCGCCAAATCCTCGATCGTCCCAGAGGGGTACTCGACCGAGCTTTGTCCAGGTCCGGGCGATCGCGAGGTGATGCGGCAGGAATAGCCTTGTCAGGTCGTTGCCGACCGATGGGTCGTCTCTGGGTCGGGCATGGTCGAGACTGGGATGATCGGCGTCGACGATCAAGCTTGACGGGTCGACCGCGAGCCTGGCGAAGCAGGCCAGCAGGAGCATCGCGAGAACGAGCACGACTCCCGAGAGCCGCCGGATCATGTGAGTTGGGTCCCGTCAGAGGTCGGTCGATCAGGCCGCGCCGGCGTCGTTGGTTTTCCGGGCGAACCGCGAGGAGTCGGCTTGATGTTCGGCGAACTTGGGCCGAGGGGGCGTCGCGTTGGCCCGGCCGGCCTTGATCCCTTGAATCAGGTTGAAATAGCGGTCGAGGTGCGCGGTCTCCGACCATTCGCCAATCCGCATCGAGTAGCCGCGATGGGCAAGATCCTCGCGGAGCGAATCGTCATGGACCAACCGGCGCATGGCCAGAAGCAATTCGCCGTCATTCGAGTAGCCCAGCCCTCCCCCGCTCAGAACGCCGGTCTCCTGGATCGCTCCGCCGCCATTGTGCACGATCACCGGAGTTCGGACGGCGAAGGCTTCGAGAACGACATAGCCGAAGGTTTCGGGAAACAGCGACGGGACAACGACGGCCCTGGCTCCATGGAACAGCCGGGCCAGCCGCTTGCCGCCGAGCAGTCCCTCGAACTTGACATTCGGGACGTCGGCCGCGAGATCGCGCAGTCGTCCTTCCTCGGGGCCGGTCCCGGCGATCCTCAGGTCGACCTCGGGCAAGAGACGCATCAGCGGAATCAGGCGTTGGAATCCCTTCATCCGGACCAGTCGGCCGGCCGCGGCCAGATAGGGGCGCGGGCTCGGCTCGGGTTCAACGTCCTCAATCCCGTCGGTCCAGTCGTCGGGCAGGAAATAGGGCAGATGAACCATCGGAGCGCCGATCCCTCGACGGCGGTGCTCCTCCAGCGCGTGACGCGACGGAAAGATCAGCGCGTCGAGTTCCTGGAGCCCCCGCGAGATCGCGTCGGTCGATCGCCAGGCTTGCGGAGGACGGCCGCCGGCGATCGAGCAACGCAGACAGTCGGGACCATCACACGACTTCTTGCCATACTTCCAGAGCAGGTGCATCGGGCAGATCAGCCAGTGCTCGTGCGCCGTCATCAACCGCACGGCTTTCGAACCGTAGTGAAGCAAACCCGGTCCGCCAACGAGCGAGATATTGTGGAAATGGACGACATCGACGTCGATCGCCTCAAGCGCCTCGCGGAGGACCTCGGCCTTGAAGTACGGCTGACCGGTCATCTGCGTCGCCAGGGGCGAAAGAATCCCCAATCGGCTCTTGAGCGGGTGGATGTGAAGGCCCGGCGGCGGAACGTACTCGCGGAGCGGATGGTTGCCCCGGACCGAGTTAAAGGCATCAACGCAGTGAAATACGTGAACCTCATGTCCACGACGACAGAGTGCTCGACTGAGCCGTTCGACGTAAGCCGCATCGCCGCCGAAGCTCTGAGCGCCGAAGAACGTGGTGACCATGCAGAACTTCAACGGCGACCTCCTGTCCCGTTCCCTCGTCGCGGAGCGACCAGTCCGAATCCATCCGGCGGACCCTCGCGAGAGGAAGACCCGACGATCTCCTAGACTTAACCGATCTTCGCCATCTCCGCCAGTTGAGTTGAGCAGGTTGAGGGGTGGGGTGTCCCCGGATTTTCTGGGGGGCTCTGGTCGGGCCTGTCCTTATCGCTTCGCGCGAGGAAGCCCTCTCTGGAGTGCGAGAGCTTGCTCTCGCTCTGGCGACCGGAGCTTGCTCCGAGCCGAGTGACCTGGCCAACGGTTTCCGGTTCAGGACCGTGGAGCAAGCTCCACGAAGCAAAGCGAGAGCAAGCTCTCGCACTCAAGATCACCAATCCGTCCGCAGGCCCCAAGAAAATCCGGGGACACCTTGAAGATTTCGTGAATCTTCCCACTTCCGTAGGCTCAGTCGAATCCGTATATTGTTTGAGAACGAGCCTTGGGCCAAACTGCAAGACCTCCCCCTCATCGGTCTCTCGATCGATCATTTCGGCGAGAGATCTCTCTCCAGTGGACAATGGTCTCCCATATTGTCTCTGAACGTTCGAACAATCCCAGTCCATTTTATCGTCGTTTCCTGGCCAGTCGGTTGCTGCGGATTGCAAACGTTGCTCGTCATTTCTTTCCAGAACAGCAGTCTTGATCCGGACAGTCTCTCGACAGATCGG
>JAJYCH010000486.1 GCA_021778575.1 Planctomycetota bacterium | reverse complement strand
GGGCGAGTCGAGGCTTGATCGGGGCGAGGTCGAGAAGTTGGGTGGCCGGCACGAGCATGATGTCCGTGACTTTCCGGTTGTTGAGGTCGACGGCGAGTTCGAGCAGTCGGTCGTGGAGTTTCTGAGCATTCGGGTCGTTGGGGTTGTTGAACGAACCCATCATGACCCGACTCGAATAATGGTCGTGATAGACGTAGGGCTGGCAGCCGAGCTTCTGGATTTGCTTGTCCTTGGACAGGGCTTCGGCCAGGCGTTCGGCGTCGTCGGCGGCGGTGGCCAGCGGGCTCTTGTTGCTCATCAGGCCCTTGAAGCGGGGGTCGTTGTCGGGGTCGAAGGTCGACCGGCCGTTGAAGCTGGCGACCTGAAGCGTGTAACGCCCCGGGCAGTTGCGGATGTTGTGCGGGCCGTCGTTCATGGTGGCCAGCATGTAATCCGGCTGGCGAGCGAACAGTTCCTCGGCCGGAACGAACGGGTTGGTGGTCGCCAGGGCACGGCTCAGGCCCTTGCCTTTGCGGACGTGCCACATCTGGGGAACTCCGTCGATGCAGGCCGGGTGCAGCTTCTTGATCTTGTGCATCAGGTCGAAGGCGTCCTTGGTCGTCTTCTCGTTGCCGACCATGACGGCCGCCTCGTCGAGGGTCCGGATCAGTTCGGGAAGGCCCACGTCATCCTTCATCGCGAACTGGGGGGCCTGGGGCGGAACGCCGCGAATGATGCTCCGGCCCGGGAACTTCTTGGGCAGAAGGATGTACGCCGGCAGCTTGTAGGTGTTGCGCAGCTCGAGAACCAGGGCAAGCGCCTGCCGAGGCGCGTCGGGACCACGGAAGCTGTAGGCCAGGACCATGAACGGGCCGTTTTCACGGGTGAGCATGTAAGGCTCGATCGGTCCCGTGGGGAGCGGTATCGTCGGCTTGACGTCCTCGGCCATGTTCGGCTCGGGGACTTCCGAGTTATTCGGCAGGACGCCGCTGGGAAGTTGGTTGGGGGCGGCGTTCAGGCTGGCCTTGTTCGTATTGGCGTCGACCGGGGCCGGCTTGTTGCGGTTGAATAACTGGGCCTGGGCACTGACGCCCGGCAACAGAAAGCTAGCGGCGAGGGCCGCCGCGGCGATCGTCGTCCTCATGGCCGATTCCCCATCCTTGGGTTCGCGAGATTGGTTAGACCCGATGTTCAAGGTCGCCAGTAAGGATGAGGGCTCAAGAGGTGCCAGGCTTCGGCGACTTGCTCACAGTGATTTAGCAAATCCTCAACAATCTGCCCAGCCCGATTTTCGAGATTCGGCTGGATGGACCCGATATCTGCGGTGTTCAACCAACGACAGCCGCTTTCGGTTTTCTCGGCCCCTGAAACGGTCGGTCGAGGTAATGACGGGTGAACCAGGCGGAGGCGATCGCCTCCCATTTCTGGAGCGCCAGGCCATCCCAGTCGAAGGCCGAGCGCAACCGCTCGCGCTCATCGAGGGTCTCGCGGATCGCGGCCGAACCGCGTTCGAGGGTCTGCGCGACGATCGCTAACGTCGCTTCGGCATCGTCGCCCGGACAGAATTTCGCGCCTCGGAACGGACCAAAGACGCTCCGGGTCACTTCCAGGTCGGTCAAGAAAACCGGGGTGCCGCAGACCAGCCCTTCGAGGATCGGGATGCCGAACGCCTCGAAGTCCGAGAGCAAGAACACGGCTCGGCTCTCGGCGTAAGCCCGCCGCAATTCGGGTTCGGTCACATAACCGCGCAGTTCGCACGAAGGACGAAGTTCGTCGGGAATCCGTTCGAGCGCCTTGTCGCTGCCGTTGCCGATGACGACCAGTTTCAGCTCGGGCCAGCGGTCGAGGAGTCTGGGCATGATCGCGAGAATCCGGTCGAACCGTTTCCGGGGCTCGGCCAGGTCGCCGACGAAGAGAAGCTGCGGCTTCCGGACGAGCGGACCGGGCCGGTACGCTTCGGTGGTCACGCCATTGGCCACGTAATGACAGTTGTTCCGTCCGTGAGCCTGAGCCTGAACCACCCGGCGTTCCCAGGGCGAGACACAAAGCACGGCGTCGGCCCGGCGGACCATCTGATGATGGATGTCGTCGGTATGATACGCGACGTCGTCCGACATCGGGACCGTCCAGAGCGGTTGATAGTGCCCGGTGTAGACCAGCGCCCGGTCCTTCAGTTCGCGCAGCACGATCCCGTTGGTGGCCGAGTTCGCCCAGCAGAGCGCCTCGATCAGGTCCCAGTCGGTCCGCTGAAGCAGCATCGGCAAGGTGGCGCTGAACGAATCGAGCGACCGGCTCGATTGAAAGCCCGAACCGACATGAACCGGAATTTCGTGCTTCCGGCCGAACTCAAGGACCAGATTGAGATTCTTGGGATAAAGGTCGTCGATGGCGATCTCGAAATCGACACGCTCCTGAAGCCGGGCGGTCAGCTCGAAGACGGCCCGACCGATCCCCGAATACATCTGGTTACTCGACGAGAGAACCGAGAGCACGCGCATCTTCCGACCCGCCGCGACCGGGAGCAGTCGCCGGTGGGGCTGATGATCGGTCAAGGCGCTGCCGGTCGGAGCGACGTCGCGGCGGGGGACCGTAAAGTGTGGGGCGGCCATCGGACGACTCCGCGATTCTCAGTATTCTCAGTGATGAGGAGAAGCCGGCAACCGCCGGTCCTCCCTCCGAATCTCTTCAAGAGTGGGATACCGCCCACCACGAAACCGACCGCGTGGTGGCGATCAGTGCCGATGTCCCAGGCCGATCCGTGTCGAGTCGGCCTCGGCGGTTTTCTTGTCGATCAGGAGTCGGTCGACGTGCTCCTCCAGGACAGCCAGCCGACGGACCATTGCGACATAGTCCCAACCGAAGGCGATCGTCGCCGGGATCTTCGCGGCCTGATCCTCCTGCCGACGGCGAAGGTCGTCCACTTGCGCTTTCAGGTCGCGGACCTCGTATTCGAGGATGTCCAGACGACGACAAAGGCTCGCCAGGATCTCGACCAGTCGCTGGAAACCGGGGAGCAGGAGCTTACGGGCCAGGCGACGGCAGCGGATCTTCAGACCGGCTCGACCCGTCGCTGGCTCACAGCCCGTGTTATAGAAGGCGAGATGATCCATCGCGACTCTCTCTCCCGTATCCAGATAACCCGGAAAAAACGACCGTGTCGCCCCCGGCTCGATCCGCCCAGCCGATCTTATCGGCAAATTTCATCCAGTCGCTTGAACTGTTATGCCAGTCCGCCAGATTGTTCAAGCAACCGGCAAGGATTCCTGGACCAGAACCCTGGTCAGCTTCTCGGCCAGCAAGGCCATCCGATACGCATCACCCGATGTGCCGGGTTCGACCGATCGGCCCCGCCGGGCGACCCGGTTCAAGGATCGTTCGATCGTGAGAATCTGGGTATCGAGATGGAAGTCGCGACCGATCACGGCGGCGGCTCGCCGGGCAATCGGTTCGAGCCGGGTGGTTCCGTCCAGAATCGCGGCGATCGCGTCGGCGAAGATGTCGGGATGACGTTCGGCCTTGAGGCAATGAACTCCATGAACAAACCATTCCGCATTACCGCAGACCTGCGAGATCAGCGGCACGCAACCGCGCCAGGCTGCTTCCAGCGGCGCGAACGCGAACGGCTCGCGCGGCCAGGTCGGGAAGAAGAAGACGTCGCGGTCGAGGAACAGTCGGCCCAGTTCCGCCTGGGGCTTGAACCCGCGAAAGATCACCTGGTCCTGAACTTCGCGTGCCTTGACCAGAGCCGGGAAGTAGGCATCGTCGAGGTTGCCAAAGAATTCGATCGTGAACCGGTCATGGCCCCGGTCGCGTACGCGGGCGGCCGTCTCGATGATCTGGTCGGCCCCCTTGTTCCGGTTGATCTGACCCGCGGCGACAATCCGGAGCGTCTCGTCGGCATCCGGCTCGAAGAACCGGGTCCGTTCTGGCGGTGCGTTGCCGACAACCCAGTTCGGCACGACCTCGACATCCGGCCGGAGCCCGAACCCGCCGGCCTCGATCTCGTCGATCAACTGCCTCGAGCAAGCCAGAAACCGACCGTCAAGCTGGCGATCGACCTCGCGGAGCAACGTCGCGACGCACTCGCCGCCCAGCCGACAAAGCGAGAGCGGCACGTCGTCCATCAGGTGCCAGAGCCAGGGAATACCCAGATGCTGGAATGTTGCCATCAGGCCCAGCCCGCCGATCCCGACGATCATCCAGACGTAGGCGACGTCGGGCTGAAACTCGTCGATCTCACGGCTCAAGGCATGAACGTTATAAGCATTAACAAGGTGCGATTCGGTCTCGACCAGGTGCGAGGTGACCGGGCTACTGTGATGGAACATGTATTCGTTCCAGACCTCGCTGAGCTGGAGCGTCCGGACGACATGCGACTCGGGCGGAACCGGCTTTCGCGGAGCGCTGGTGACGACCCGGACCTCGTGACCCCGGGCCCGGAGCGCATCGACGGCTTGCTTGCAGCCTTGCTCATAGCCGCCGATCACGTCGGGAGGGTAGAGATTGCTCAGAACGAGGATTTTCATGAGTAGCCTCTCATGCGCAGGCCACGGCTTCCTGAACCAGAACCTTGGTGAGTTTCTCGGCGAGCAGGGCCATCCGGTACGCCTCGGCGGTGGTCCCCGCGCCGGTCCGGGGCTTCTTCGAGGCTTCGAGCAACGCTCGCTC
>JAJYCH010000485.1 GCA_021778575.1 Planctomycetota bacterium | reverse complement strand
CTGGTGGCGACGGTGAACCGGGCGAAGCCCCCGGCCCTCAGCGCGGCAACATGACCCTGCCGGCACTCAGGAAGTTCCTCGAATCGGGCGGGACGATCCTGACCATCGGCAGTTCGACCCGGCTCGGCCAGGATCTCGGTCTGCCGCTGGCCAACCACCTGGTCGAGAAGGACAAGGACCAGCGCGAGCGTCCCTTGCCCGCCGAGAAGTTCTACGTCCCGTCGTCCGTCCTGAAGATCCAGATCGACCCGGCCAACCCGCTGGCCTGGGGCCTGGAGCCAGAGGCCGACGTGATGTTCTCGGCCAGCCCGACCTTCCGGCTCACAGACGGCGCGGCCTCCAGCCCGATCAAGAAAGTTGGCTGGTTCGACACCAAGGCCCCGCTCCGGAGTGGCTGGGCCTGGGGTCAGGAACATCTCGAAGGGGGCGTCGCGATCCTCGACGCGAAGGTCGGCAAGGGACGGCTGGCGCTGTTTGGCCCGCAGGTCCTGTTCCGAGGTCAGCCGCACGGGACGTTCAAGCTGGTCTTCAACGGGATCGTCCAGTCGGCGCTGGGCGAGTGAGCTTTTGGGACTCACGCCGCCGCGAACCTCAACTCAGGTTCGCGGCGAGCGTCGCGATATCAAAGCCGGCCAGGGTCTCGACCACCTGGTCGGCCCCGGCGTCATACAGGGCCTGCGCGGGGCTGGTGGTGGTCACTCCCACGGCGTACATTCCGGCGGCCTTGGCGGCCTGAATCCCGTAGACAGCATCCTCGAAAACCACGGCATGGCGCGGCGAAACCCCCGCTTTGCGAGCGGCGACCAGAAAGACCTCGGGGTCGGGCTTGCCGTGCGTGAAATCCTCGGCCGAGGCGATCGCGGCGAACCTTCCCACCTGGCCGGTCTCGGCAATCGTCAACTCGGAGTTCGCCAGGACCCCGCTCGTGCCGATCGCCAGCACGAACCCGGCCGCCGTCAGTCGCTCCAGGAGGTCGGCCACCCCGTCCATCAGGACGATCTTCCCCTGGGCGAGGTCGCGATAGCAGATCTCTTTCAGGTGGGTGTACTCGGCGACCTGGCTCGGGGTGATCCCGTCGCCGAGGAGCTTCCGAAAGATCGACGGGTTGGCCATGCCGAAGGTCTCGTGAATGAACGCCGCCGTGACCGGCAGACCCGTCCTCGCCCCGAGTTCGACCCAGGCTTGCTGGTGGAGTTCGAGCGAGTCGACCAGAACGCCGTCATGATCAAAGATGGCCAGCAACTTCGGAGCATCGATAGGCAAAGGAAAGTCCTGGAAGAAGCGAAGGCAGCCGGCTTCGACGGTTCGCCAGCCGGCCACCTGTGCGAAAGATTCAGACTTCCGGAGTCGGCTCCGGATTCGCGGGCAGGGTGGGCGTCGCGATCACCGGGACCGGTTTCCTCGAACCGGTGGCGGCCTCGAACATCAAGAACAGGCTGAAGGTCGCGAACAACACGGCAAACGGCGCGATCGCCATGTATGTCAATCGCTTATCGTTGATCGGCCTGGTCGGCAGCGTGGCCGGGCTCACCAACCGGACGCGGGTCTCAGCACGCTTCTCGAAACGAAGCTGTTCGAGCCGGAGCTTCACGGCATCTTGCATCTGCTTGAGACTCGATCGCTGGTCCAACAAAAGTTGGAGATCAACGAGGTCGTTGGCCCGATTCTGGATCGCGACGACCATCTGCGGCAAGAGCGTTTCCAGCGCCTTCCGCCGGGTCTGGAGCGTCTGAACCTTCGCGGTTAGCGCGCTGACCTCTTGCAGACCCGGATCAACGACCGCGGTCAGCTCGATATCCGCCCGGAAGAACTCCGACTTTTCCTCCCAGAGTCGATTGTACCGGTCCTTGAGCTTCTCGAGTTGCTCGCGTGCCGGCTTGAGCTCGGGGTCATCGGCCTTCGTGCGTCTCTCGATCTTATCAACCTTTTGTTGTGCGTCCACCATCTCGGTGGCAAGGCGAATTACCTCGGGGTCCGTCTGGAACCGTCGTTGAACCACTCGTTCCAGCCGATTCTTCTCATCGACAGGGTTTGCCAACTTTTCGGCCTTCAGCATCGCGGCCTGGGCTGTTTTCAGCACGGCCTGCGCTTCGGCCAGTTCGAGATCAATCTGGAGCATCTCGTTCTGGAACTTTCGATAACGATCGACTTCCAACACCGGCTGGCCCTGGACCGGTGCATCCCCGGGCAATCCATGGTCCAGATTTCCCTTGGCAGCCAGTTCCTTCCAGCGATGCTCAAGTTCGTCGGTCTGAATCTTGAGATCGTGAAGATAGGCTTCCAGGTTCTTGATCTGGATGCGGGTCATCCCATTGGCCCATTCCTCCTGAGTATTGAGGTAGGAATCGACCAGGGCGTTGACGATGACCTGCGCCTCGTGCGGGTCCGGAGAGGTCATCGAGACCTCGATCAGGTAGGTGCCGAGCACGGGCGAGACCCGGACCACCTTCCGCAACTCCTGAACGACATCTCCAGCGGCCTGAATCCGCGGCAATGCCGCGACTTTGGGGTTGGTCGAAGCTTCTGTCAGCACATTCGGACTGACAAGGAGCTGGATCTGGGTCTGATAGAATTGCTCGAAGTTCTCGGAACTTGTCACGACCCCATAAAGCGGGGCCGAGGGGGGATCCAACCGGAGCACACAGAACGCCCTATATTGCGGGTAGATGGTAGACCGAATCGCGACCAGCGATCCCCCGATACCCAGCACCGAAACAACCAGTAACCCCAGCCAATGGCGCTGTAAGGTCCGACGAAACAACCCGGGCTTTCGGGCAGCGGGAGCCGGGGGAATTTCGTTCGACATGATCATGATGCTGTCTCCACGTGAGCCAATTACGCTTTGAACGACAAAGTCAAAGATTAACGGTTTCGTGGTCACGAAGGCGAGCAAATTCCGGGAAGTGCCGGGAATCAACGCAAGCGGTCGTCGAGAGCCGGTCCGAGCGTCGTCATTTTTTCGGAGTCGCGGTGCCGGGGTTGGCCTGATAATTCTGTTCGCCGGCGGTGATCGCCAGTGCCAGGCGGTTTTGCGGTGGGGCGATCGGGCAGGTGGCGTGCGGGGTGTAGGCGCAAGGGAGGTTGACGGCCTTGTTGAAGTCGAGCACGACGCTGTCGCCAAGCGGGGCGTCGGTGGTGAGCTGGCGGGCGTTCAACGGGGTGGTCCGGCCGCTGGTGGCGTCGCGGAAGACGAACCAGAGTCGGCCATCGGGCTCGGCCGCCGCGTCGAGCCGATAGGTCTTGCCGTCGCGGTCGAAGGTCACGTAGCCGGGGCTGGTCAGGACGTCCTGCTCGCCGACAATCGTGTCGAACGTGATCTTCGAGGGGATCGGATGCGGGACGAATTTCGCCTCGATCTTCCAGCTCGGATCGACCGGGAACCAGCGGAGACCGGCGAAGTTCGTGCGGAGATCACTGCCGTTGTCCTTGAACCGGAGCGCGTGGCGAGCCCCTCGCTTGAGGACCATCAGCTTGAAGCGATCGAAGCCCAGAACGCCGGGCTTGCCTTGAGCGTCGGTGAGAACGACACCACCGGTGAACGGTCGACCGTCGAGAGTGACCGTCACCCCGGGTTCGGGCGTGAACCGGGCCTGTCCGTCATTCAGGCTGAGGACGCCGAGTTTGGGCGGGGCTCCGGCCGGCAGGAGAACGTCGGAGGCGGGGTCGCCGCCAATCCGTGTCTCTCCCGGCTTGAGCCAGAACAGACCGGATACGCTCAGCCAGCCGTCTTCGGCTTTCAACGACGCTTCGCGGGCCTGTCGAAACTGCTGGATCTCGCTGTTGTAGGGATCAGCGCCGACGCCAGTCGAGCCGACCAGCCAGAGGATCAAGGTGAGCCGGCTCACGGGTCGAATCGTCATCATCAGCTTCCGGGGCTGGTTCAAGTGCGGTCAATCCCACGCAAAGGTCACGCGGAGGGGGCGTGACCTTTGACGGTGGGCTGGTTCGATTGTCGCGACGATTCAGGGCTTACTTACCCTTATGCACGTCGTGGCAGGCCTTGCACGAAGTCTGGATCGACTTCTGAGCAGCCTTGACCTTGGCGAGTTCCTTGGCCTCGGCGGCTTCGTGCAGGGCCTTGGTGTCCTCGCCGAACTTGCCGGCCAGCTTCTTCCACGACTCCTTGCTGCCCTTCTCCGGCTCGGCCTTTTCGAGCTGTTCGCCCAGCTCGTGAATTTCCTTGGTCGTCTTCTGGAGGGCTTCCCAGTCGGTCGGCGAGGCGGCGATTTCTTTCTTGAGAGCGTTGTTGAACTTGCCCGACTTCTTGCTGAACAAGCCCTTCATGATGTTTTCGGTGCTGGGATCTTCGCTGGCGGAACCGAACGAGATCGCGCCCACCGGCACGAGAACCGCCATCAAGGCCACCGCAATCCAGCTCTTCATCGAAACAGACTCCCTGGGACTCGAAACGGGAAAGTAAGAGTAGCCGGCCGACGATCGCGTCGGCCCGCCAATCGGCCGACATAGTGTAACCATCTCGCGCCGGGAATGCTCCAGACTTGTCAAACAGCGTTGGTCGCTTGGATCGCCGGGTGTGCCCGCATTTTCTGGTGGGGGCTGGGACAGGTTTCGTCTTCTATCCTCTGGAGTGCGAGAGCTTGCTCTCGCTCTGCTTCGTGGAGCTTGCTCCACGGGCTTCGACCGGAACTACTTGGCCCAGTCA
>JAJYCH010000484.1 GCA_021778575.1 Planctomycetota bacterium | reverse complement strand
TTACCTCTGCTCAAGCATCCTTCTCTTGCCGAAGTCGAAGTTCTGACCGCGCTCCTGGTTGCCTGGTCCACCAGTGGGCCAGTTGATCGGCTGGGATTGCTCGATACGCTTCTCGCTCGCCCCGGGTTGATCGACGTCGAGGAACCGGCGAAGGACGTGCTCGATTTACTCCAGCTCGCGGTTCACGACCCGTCGAACCTGGTCAAGGAACGGGCTCTCGAAGCGATCGGCGGCCAGGGGCGTCTGGCGTCGGGAGCCGCCGCGACGGGGCTGTTGCTCGCCGCGCTGGTGGATGAGAATCCGGCGATTCGTCGTCAGGGGCTCAAACTGGCCATGAGCCGGGCGCGATTCTGGGATCGTCCCGAGGCGGTTGAGCGGTTGTTGGCGCTCCTGGTTGACCCCGACCGGAAGGTTCGCGACCTGGCACTCGACCTGGTGGAACGTGATCGGTTGGCCGTCGGTTCGGCCCGGATGGCTCGTCGCCTGAAAGCGCTGAGGGAGCTTGATCCGTCGGTCGGAGATCGCGTCGAGTCGACGCTTCGGGTTCAGGGATTTGACCCAGCCCGGATCGCGGCCGATGTTCGCTCGGGTCGCTTGCGCCCGCTGTCGCTGGCTACTTTTCGCGACCGGATCAACCCGTTGCTCTACCAACCCGGCGAGGACGGAGTTTCGTGTGCCCGGTGTCACGCCACGCACAACGTCCTGCGGATCAGCGAGCGCGATCCCGGACCGAGCGGCAATCAAGGCGACCTCTTGATCAACTACCGTTCCGCGTTGAAGGTGATCAATCGGGGCGATCCGGAGTCGAGCCTTTTGCTCCGGAAGCCTCGAAGTCCCGCCGGGCAGGGGGGGGCCGAACCTTCGAGCCCGACGGGTCTCTCGCACGTGGGCGGAACCCGGTGGGAAAGCACCGAGAATCCGGCTTATCGCGCGATCCTGGCCTGGATTCAGGACGGTTCGCGGCCGGACGTTGATGCCGGTTTGATTCGAGCCTCGGCCGACAGTTACGCGCCGGGCTTTGGTCCCGAACTGGCAAGCGATGGCAACCATTCCACGTTCTGGCAAACCGAATTCGTCGGCGCGAATCCTGGTTATCCGCATGAGTTCACGATCGACCTGGGTCGAAGTCGCCTGGTCGACGGCCTGGTTTACGTCCCTCGACAGGATTCGTCGCTGGGTCGAATCAAGGATTTCGAGGTCCGGCTCTCGCCCGATGGCAAGGTCTGGTCGGAGCCGGTTGCTCGCGCGACCTGGCTCGACGACCCGGCCGATCAGTGGGCCGTTCTGGAGGGAAGGCCCGCGCGGTTTGTCCAGCTCCGGGGTCTTTCGGAAGTCAACGGCTCGACCTCGATGAGCGCGGCGGAGATCACGGTCGATTACCGCTGATCAGCCCCGGAGTTCGTCAAGCGAATCGGGCGTGATGACCCAGGGAGACCTGGGGATCTTCGCGAGTTCATACCGTTCCACCCACTCTTGGGGAGGAATTTCCTCGATCCGGTCAGACCAGCCGCACGAGCGGGCCACCCAGCCGACGAGTCGGGCGGGATTGACGCCGCTTTCCCTGAGAGTCGCCAGCTTGAGCGATCCATCCCGTTTGGCTAGCCTCCGGCCGTCCGGGCCGACGGCAAGCGGAATGTGGCCAAACACCGGTTGGCGCCAGCCCAGGGCCTTATAAAGGAGGATTTGACGTGGCGTGCTCGGGATCAGGTCATCCCCTCGGATCACCTGGTTCACACCCATCGTCGCGTCGTCGTGAACGACCGCGAGTTGATACGACGGGCCCGCGCCGGAGCGAGCCACCACGAAATCGCCACCCAGCCGCCTCGGACTGCTGACCTGTTCCTCGCCAAGGAACGAGTCGAACCAGCATAGCTCATCGGGTGGAACCCGAAACCGCCAGGCGAACGTCCGATCACCGAGCTCCCTGGCGTCACCGACCGATCGATCGGCGCACGTTCCCGGGTAGGTGGGTCCTTCGTCCTCGGGGTGAGGCGCGGCGGAGGCTCGCTCGATGTCGGCTCTGGTGCAGGTGCAGGGGTAGACGAGTTCGAGCGATTTGAGGCGTTCGAGCGTGACCTGATAAGGGTTCATCCGTTCCGACTGGATGTATGGTCCCGACGGGCCGCCGATGTCGGGACCTTCATCCCAGTCGAGGCCGAGCCAGCGCAGGTCGGCCATCGCGCCTTCGAGGGCGCCAGGCCGGACCCTCCCAGCGTCGAGGTCCTCGATCCGCAGGATGATTCGCCCGTTTGCGCTGCGGGCGGCGAGCCAGGCCACCAGAAACGTCCGGGCGTGGCCCAGGTGCAGGCCACCGGTAGGGGAAGGGGCAAGTCGACCGATGGTCATGGTTCTGGCGAGCGCCCTCGGCGATCGTGGGGTGTTCATCTTTCGCGGCGGCTTTACTTCGGTTCTAATCTTAGACGTACGAGGGCATCGTCCGGAACAGTCCGGGGATCGGAAACTCGACCGTCAGAAAGTGAAGGGGTTGACGATGGATATGGAGCTGAAGCGTGACGCGAAGAGCGTCATCGACCGAATTGTCCACTTACGAGACTCTCTTTGACCTGGGCGACAAGATTGCCCGACGCGATGAACTCGCGGTCATCATGGAAGGGCCGAGCTTCTGGGGCGACCAGGAGAAGGCCAAGACCATCATCACCGAACTGAAGACGCTCAACGGCGTGATCAAGCCGTTCGAAGCCCTGGTGCGCCAATCTGACGACCTTTCGACCCTGATCGAACTGGCCGAGGAAGATGGCGGCGACGACTTTGACCAGGAAATCCGCGACTCGATCAAGAAGGCAACCGCCGACTTCGAGGAGTTCGAGCTTCGGTCGATGCTGGGCGGACCGAACGACCACTGCAATTGCTACGTCACGATCCACCCGGGTGCCGGCGGGACCGAGGCTTGCGACTGGTCGGAGATGCTCATGCGGATGTACTTGATGTGGGCGGAAGCTCACAAGTACAAGGCCGAGATCATCGACCGGGAAGAAGGGGAAGTCGCGGGGGTTCAGACGGTCACGATTCACGTAAAAGGGGAGTACGTCTACGGCTACCTTCGAGGCGAGACCGGCGTCCATCGCCTGGTCCGGATCAGCCCGTTCGGCACGGCGGACAAGCGGCAGACGTCGTTTGCCTCCGTCGAGGTGATGCCCGAGATCGACGACACGATCGACATCGAGCTGAAGGACGACGAACTGAAGCGAGACGTCTTCCGCTGCGGCGGTCCTGGTGGCCAGCACCAGAATAAGACCGAGTCGGGCGTGCGATACACGCACATCCCGAGCGGAGTCGCCGCCGAGTCGCGGTCGGAACGGTCACAGCACAAGAACGATAACCTGGCGCTGCAACTGCTCAAGGCCAAGCTGATCCGGCTCGAAGAAGAAAAGCGCGAGGCCGAATACGCCAAGGCTTACGACGAAAAGGCCGAGATCGGCTTCGGCAGCCAGATCCGCAACTACGTCCTCCAGCCCGACCAGTGGTGCAAGGACCTGAGAACCGAGATCAAGGTCGGCAACCCCCACGCTGTTCTGGATGGCGGCCTCGATGTCTTCATCGATGCCTATCTGAGACGCAAGCTGGCGCGGGGTGAGGTCAAGAAAGCCTAATAGGTATGTAGGGTCCGCTGTGCGGACCGTCCCGTGATCTTGGTTGATCTCGGGGCGGTTCGTGGAGCGAATTCGACGAGAATCGAAGGTCTCCGCACGATGCCCGAGCTTCATGAAGACGGAGACTCGCAGGTCTTCGTCGGCGGAGAAATCCGCCTTGCATTCCGCTGGACTGGCGAGCGTTGGGTTCATTCCATTGAACATTGGAAAGTCGGCGAGACCGTTGGCCGGGTGCTCGCCCTGTCATTCGAGGGGGATTCGCTCCCCAAAGACCCGGCACGCGTGATCAGCCCGGTCTATCAACAGATTCACTTTCAGGGCGAAGGTCCGCAACGACAAGCGCTGCTCGTCGGTCAATCCGGACCTCATCATTTCTCGGCGGTTTTCACGTTCGAGGAGAGGGTCGGCGGAGACGTTTCGATCGACGTCGATGTCGCTGACCGTTGCCGGGGAATCGTCGATTCCCTCGCCGCGACATATACTGTCGACGCGAGGTCGGATGAGTTACTGGATGCCGACCAATCGGTAGCGGTCTGGGATTTCGAGCCGGGACGTCTCACATTTGCCGTGGTTTCCGAGGCCCAATGTTCGCTTGTCGAGGCCGGTCGGCGGGCGACTCACGTCCAGGTTCTCGCCGCGACCCACCCAACGAGTTCCACGCACCGAATTCGCTATCAATGGCACTGGCAGATTGCGCCCTTCCCAGAGGGTTGTTATCCCGGTCGGGAATGACCAATCCTTTATCGATTACGGAGCCGACCCATGGACTTCCTCAAAGACGCCGACCCCGACATCTTCGACGCCATCACCGATGAAGAACAACGCCAGCGTGATGAACTCGAACTGATCGCGTCGGAAAACTATACCAGCACCGCCATCATGGAGGCCGTCGGCTCGGTTCTCACCAACAAGTACGCCGAGGGCTTGCCCGGCAAACGGTATTATGGCGGTTGCGAATTCGTTGATAAGGTCGAGGTCCTGGCGATCGATCGAGTCAAGAAACTGTTTGGAGCGCAGCACGCCAACGTCCAGCCGCATTCCGGAGCCTCGGCCAATCAGGC
>JAJYCH010000483.1 GCA_021778575.1 Planctomycetota bacterium | reverse complement strand
AACGGCGACAAAGGCTACGAAATGGCCTTCTGGCCCGATAATGGCGAGTACGCCAACACCACTCGGTTCCTGACCGACGACGATTATCGCAAACACTTGCGGATCGAGTTCGTCTCCCGGCGAGTCAGCGAACTGGCCGTGATGACCGACGGCCTGCAGATGCTCGCCCTGGACTTCAAGGGGGCTCGGGTCCACGACCGCTTCTTCGAGCCACTGTTTCGCACGGTCCGCGACAATCCGGACGAAGAAGCGCTGCGAACCTCCCTGCTGGACTTCATGGACTCCAAGCGGGTGAATGATCGGACCGATGACGATAAGACCCTTCTCTTAGCCACGCGAAACAACCCCGATGTCCCGCCACTCGTACCCGAGCCAGCTGCGTGACCAGTCAGGAAACGAGGTCCGCCTCGCGACCAAGCCTTTCGCCATCGGCGGCGAGGGTGAGGTCTTCGACGTCCTGAACAATCCCGACGTGGTGGCCAAGCTCTATAACAAGCTCCAAAGTCGGGAACGGTGCGACAAACTCCGGGCGATGGCCAAGCTCTGCAGCCCCGACTTGCTGAAAATCGCGGCCTGGCCGACGGCCACGCTGAACGCCGGCGACCCGGCGGCCATCGACGGCATCCTGATGCCCCGGATCGCGGATTTCCTTGAGATTCACCACCTCTACAGCGTAGCGCAACGAAAGAAGGACTTCCCGGAAGCCGATTGGGGGTTCCTGCTCCACACGGCGAGGAATTGCGCGATTGCCTTCGAGTCAGTTCACTCCCATGGCCACGTCGTGGGCGACGTCAACCAGAAGAACGTCATGGTGTCCCGGAAGGGCATCGTCGCGTTGGTCGACTGCGATTCGTTTCAGATCGTCGAAGGGGGGCGAATCTTCCGCTGCGGCGTGGGTGTCCCGGAATATACGCCGCCCGAGCTGCAAGAGAAGAGCTTCGCGACTGTGGACCGGACCGCCAACCACGACCTGTTCGGCCTGGCCATCCTGGTCTTCCATTTGTTGATGATGGGCCGCCATCCCTTCTCCGGCGTGCCCCTCGTCCAGGCGGACATCCCGATCGACAAGGCCATCGCCGAAGGCGACTATGCTTACACTCGCAACACGGCATCGGTCCGTCTCAAGCCACCGCCGCACGTCCCGCCGGTGACCATGCTCGATCCGTCCCTGCTCGAGATGTTCGAACGGGCGTTCACGACGCCTCGGCGGCCCACCGCGACCGATTGGCGGGGCTCGCTCGACAGGGCGATGGGCCAGCTGATCCGATGCAAGAACGACCCGAGGCACTCCTACCTGCCCGCAGCGGGAGGATGCCCCTGGTGCGCGATGATCGCCAGCTCCCGCCTGATGTTCTTCCTGCCCAAGCCGGGTGCGACGACGAACTTCCGGCCGGAAGACCTCCAGGATCTCCTGAATAAGCTCGCCAAGCTCCGGTTGACCTTCGATTCTTATACCCGGCCCAAGGCAAATCAACCGGGGAAGGGGTCGGTGGCTCCGGGGGTCAAGGCGATCGTCCCCAAACCACTGGTCGAGCCTCACCCGCCAGCGCCGGCTCCCTTACCAAAGCCCCCGCTTGCGGACCTCCCTTTGCCGCCGCAGCTCCACCTGGCGTCATTCAAGTCCCAACCGGCTCCTCCGGTCATCGCCGTGGCTCCGGCGTTGAAACCACACCCGCCGCAGCCGAACGACCCGCCGCAGCCGAAATACGAGACCATCCCCCTACCGCCGGTGCACCCGCCGGATCCGTCGCCGGCTCCTCCGGACCCGTTCCTCGCGCGGGTCAGCGTTGCCGGCATGATCACTGGCCTCGTGGTGTTTTTCATCGCCAGGCCCGTAGGCATCCTCCTGGCGGTAGCGTTCGGTGCCTGGTGGCTGTCGCTGCTCATGACGGCCGACTCGCGGCGGAAACGGTCCATCGCCGCCGCGAAGCGGGCCCACCAGGATGAATGCGACCGGTTGGATTCCGAGTACGAGGAACTCTGTGCCCCGATCGATGAGGCCAATGAGCAGCTGGAGGCGGCGTGGGAAGCAGCGAAGGCGGCGTTGGCCGCGCGGTATCAGCGAGCTTGCAAACGGGTGGACGCCGAAAACCTGGCCACTCTGGCACCGTGGGATGCGCAGAAGTCGGCCATCGAAGCGGAGCATAGGCGGGCATGCCAGGAGATCGACCAAGAGAATCGTTACCGCAAGGCGAAGGTGGAGGCGGCAAATGCCGCCCTGACGGCCGAGTATGACCGAGAGTCCAAGGCAATCCTGGCTGCCAACCGCCGCCTTTCGGAAGACTGGGAGGCGAAAACCGCTGGCCGCAACGAGGCACACGCGAAAATCTGCCGAGAGATCGACGATCATAACCGGCGGATGCTCTCGGCATGGGAGGCCATGAACGCCCCGTGGCTCGAAGAAGAGAGGCGGCTGAAGCAGCAATTGGTCTCTGCTGAGGCCGAGATCGATCGGTTGGAAGCCGCGCTTTTCGACAATCGTAAGGCGAGCGGCGAGCGATTCGAAGCGAAGAAGCGTGACGCCGAAGCGAGCGTCGCCTCGCACAGCAAGATCAGGCAGCAGTACCAGAGCGACCTGCGTGAGGCGGAGCAGGATTCCAAGAGAATCCAGATGGAGCTGCACCTCGACAGCTTCCTGATCCGGCAGGCGAAGCTGAAAGGCATCACGACCGAGCGCGTCTTCTTGGCTCTGGAATCGTTCGGCATTCAGACAGCCAATGATGTTGACATGCTCAATACGACGAAGGTGCCGAACATCGGTCCCGTCCTACGCGACCGGCTGCTCGACTGGAAAAACACGGTCGCCTCGAAGTTCGTCTTGAAGCAGGCTCTGCCGGAAAGCGAGCGGAATCGGATCGCGAGCCGGTACGCCCCGGTCTTCCTGCCGTTGATCCAGTCGGTCGAGGCAGCGACCCGCGACATTGAAAGCTTCGCCGCGTCGGAGCGTCATCGGGACCTCGAACGGGTCAAGTCCATCGGGGTTGTCGTCCAGATGGCGGCGAATGCCAAGGCCGATCTCGACGCTTTGAACCGGCTGGCCTGAATCTGGAATCTCCACTCAGCCAGCGAGCTATTATCGCGGGTGGCCGGATAGGGGGGGATCTCGACCTCTCCCGGGGCTTTCGGGGCGAGATTCACTTCCGAAGGAATACACCTAGAGCGGTTTTCAGGTTGGTGTAGCGTCATACCCGCAATGAATGAAGAAGTTCCGACATTCCTCGGGCTTGATCTCGTCGATCAGGCGGCCCAGCAGGCTCCATAATCCCTCGACCGAACGCTCGCCGGCCTTGCGGAGCAGGGCCTTCAGCTTGGAGAACGCCAACTCGATCGGGTTCAGGTCCGGACTATACAGCGGCAGGTAGAGCAGCCTCGCACCGACCGCCTCGATCGCCTCGCGGACCCCGGCCTTCTTGTGTGACGGCAGGTTGTCCATCACCACCACGTCGCCGGCAACCAGGGTCGGCACCAACTGCTGCTCGATGTAGGCCAGGAAGGTCGCCCCGTCCATCGCCCCATCGACGACCGTCGGCGCGGTCAGCCCGCCCAGACGCAAGCCGACGACCAGCGTGGATGTCTTCCGGTGGCCGTGGGGCACCGACATCACCAGGCGTTTGCCCCTCCGGCTCCGGCCGTAACGTCGGGTCATGTTCGTGCTCGCCGCGGTCTCATCGAGGAACACCCAACTCCGGGCCGGGACCCCCGCGATCTCCGATGGCCAGCGGGCGCGCCGCTCCTTGACGTCGGGCCGGTCCTGCTCGGCGGCCCGGAGCGACTTCTTCTTGAAGGTCAGGCCCAAGTCGCGGACAAGGCGCCAGAGCGTCGCGATGCTGAGCAGCGAGCCATGGCCGAGTCGGATCTCCCCGAGCGTGGCGTCGGGGGTCTTCTCGATGGCCTCGGCGACCGGATCGGCGAGTTCGGGCCGGCGTGGCAGCGGACCATGTCGCTGGACCTTGGGCGCGATCGAGCCGGTCTCGCGGCGGCGTTGTTTCAGGCGCCTGACCCAGGCGGGGCAAACGCGGTACTTCTCGGCGACCTGCTTGGTGGGCATGCCGGCGTCGCAGTCGGCCAGGACTCGTTCTCGCAGGTCGAGCGAATAGGGCTTCACGGTGCTTCCCCCGGGGTTACGAATGATCGCTCAGTCATACCCAATCGAGGCGGAGGGCGCTAGACCAACCTGAAAACCGCTCTAGTATGTTCAACACATTTTTCAATAATCATGCATAATTATAATGGCGTATAAAGTCGCGAAAAATACATCCCTATATCGAGTTATTATTGACTATCGCCGTTTCACCATCCAACAATCAGCTGCGAACGAATCTCATCAGAATCATACAATCTGAGAAAAGTTAGCCCAATGCCAGATAGGCCGAGCATCAGGTCGGGGGTCTCACTCGCGTTGGGAACTCCGCAAGGCCAGGGAATTGTGGGGAAATCGAAGCGGTCCAGCGCCGTCCGGCCGAAACTTTGTACGACTTTTTTCAGGTCGGGGCGGTTCAATATCCGGGCGGCCTGGAGGAGAAATTCGGCGATGCCGGTCAATCCCTGCTTCAGGCTGAGGTCTATCCCTTGAAATCCATTGAGAGAGGCTACGGCAGATTGAACAAGCTCCTCGATTTCGATGGGAATCGGCGTTTGATCCGCCAGGAGTTCATGAAGTCGAAGCGACACGAGGAGGGATGCATTGCCT
>JAJYCH010000482.1 GCA_021778575.1 Planctomycetota bacterium | reverse complement strand
TCAGCTACGAGAGCAGCAATGGTTGCTTTCCGCCCGGTGGCGAGTCGACGAACATGACGACGAGCCCGTTCGGGACTCAGTTCGTGGACGGCAACTACAGCTCGCTGGCCCGGCTCCTGCAATATCTTGAAGGCACCACGATCTTCAACACGGTGAATTTCAACTACGAATACAACCATTCGAGCATGGGGAACGTCACCGCGTTCACGACTCAGCTCAACGCCTTCATCTGCCCGAGTTCGGTGCGTCAGCCGGCCGGCAAAGACGGAGCCGCCGGTACCGACACCGACAAGGTTCTGGCCTCGGCGTTCGGTGGCTACGGCGTGACTGACTACGGTCCGACCGTTTACACCGACATCAGCCCCATCCTTTCGACCACGGGTCTGGGTGCGACGATCGTCACCCCCTATCGCGACAAGAACTTCCGGGCCAACGGTCTGCTTAAACAGGGCAAGACCACGATCTCCGAATGTATTGACGGGACCAGCAATACCCTTGCCTTCGCCGAGGACGCCGGTCGTGACCCCCGGTTCCAGAGCCCGTATGTGCGTGGAACCGCCCCCGCTCTCGTTCTGCCCGCTTACAACGTCTGGAGCCCGGCCGACAGCGGTCTGCCCCTCCGCTACTGGAGATGGGCCGAGGCCGACAGCGCCTTCGGTGTCTCGGGCGCGGTCAACAACAAGTACCCCTACTCGTACTGCACCGCCTGGGCAACAACAAGCTGCAGCGACCCGAACGGCCTGCCCGTCGCCGGTAACAACGCCGGAGCCAACGACGAAATTTTCGCTTTCCACCCGGGCGGGGCCAACGCCCTCTTCGGCGACGGTAGCGTTCACTTCCTCAAGGCCACGGTCGCGCTCAACGTCCTGCGGAACCTCGTCACCCTGAACGGTGGCGAAATCCTCTCATCCGACCAGTATTGATCTGGTTTGACCGAGTCAACCTCTTCCCACGTCGAGCCCGCGAGACTCAGTCTCTCGGGCTTGTTCTATTGGTACCAGAGCAGTTCACGCTCGAGTTGCACATCTGTAGGGCAGGATTTATCCTGCCGAAGACGCATAACCGGCAGGATAAATCCTGCCCTACGAGGCTTCTTTCCGAGAGCCACTGCGTTACGGTCGAACGACGAAGACGAAAACGCCGGAACATCGCGACTTCAGCGCGGACATGATCCGATATTATAAAGTCTTGAGATATTCCACGACCTGCCGGCGCTCGGGATCGGTCAGTCGATCGCCAAATGTATGACCGGAATTACCCAGGCCGAAACGACTTGAGTCAAACCAGACCTTGCTCGACGCGGGTGGAATCGCGGGATCGGTCGGGACAAGGAACTTCCAGCCAACCTGGCTCGTGTCGTAATGCACGAAGTCAGTCGATGGGGGACGAGTGAATCGCGCCGGTCGGTCCGATGAGTTCAGGAGCGCGGCCAGGGTCGGAACCGAGCCGTTGTGCAAATAGGGGGCGGTCGCCCAGATTCCATCGAGCGGAGGGGCCTGATAGCCAATCATCTGCTCGTCGACCGGAAAATCTGCGCCGAACCAGGTCGAATTGTAATGGGCGACGAACCGGGTCGAGATCCCTCGGGCCCGAGCGGGGTCGGTTCCGATCTCGTCGAGTTCGACGATCCGGTTGGGGTATTTCGGGGTCTCGCCGTAAGTCCCATGGCACTTCGCGCACGACTTGTTGAAGATCGTTTCGCCCGCCTTTGCCAGGTCGTGGTCGATCGGGAACGGATACCGGGGCGGCTTCAGGTTGTTGAAGTAGGCCTGGATGTCGCGAAACGTCGGCTCGAGTTCCTTGAACTCCGCCAGGGTCTTCTCGCCGAGCATGAACTGCATATTGGTCCGGACGGATCGCGCGTCGGTCCGGCCATCGTAGTACATCGTCGATTTCTTGCCGAGAAGCCACCAGGCGGGCACGTCGAGCTCGGGGATATTGGCTCCGAGTGCCAGCGGGAACTTCCGGAAGCTGAGATCGGGATTCCGCAAGCTCAGCAGAACGACCGAGAACATTCCGGCATTGACCGTCCCTCGTGACGAGTTGATCACGAATGGGCTCAGCGGCGGTCTCTTGCCGTCGGCCTTCATCATTTCATGAAAAAGCGTGGTCATATCGAGCTGGGTATTGCCCAGACCGACAAGGCTCGTCCCGCCGATCGATCCGCCGTGGCAGGCCATGCAGTCGATGGCAATGCCGGCCCTGGTTCCGTCAGGCCCATTGCCGCGACGGAGCCCCATCGGAAGGCCGTCGTTCGGATAGGGAGCTGGAGCCAGACCATAACGCCGACGGAACGCCTCGGCGAAGCGATCCGGCTCGCGGACCGGGTTGGGAGAATCGGGACCCCAGAGCGTGCCGACGTTCTGATAAGCCTCGGCCGACCAGGCGGGTTTGAGGTAGCCCGTGCTGGTCAAGGCCAGCCGACCGCGCTCAGCGGCGGCGGAATCGGGTTCGCCCGCGACGACCTTCGCCGGAATGGCTCGCAGCGCCACGATCAGAACCAGGACAAAACCGAGCTTGCCAACCCGTCGCATGAGGGCCTCGCTCTCGACCAGCCTGACGATTCCCGGAACGCACGCTTCTTTCTTTATAGTCCGGCCCCGGTCGTTCGGGAATGGTCGGTCGGTCGCCTTCGAGCAGTTCAGGGCCGATCGACGCCACCGGGGTGCCAGGGATGACAGCGCGAGAGCCGGCCGATCCCTCGCCCGAAGCCCCGGAGCAGCCCATACTTCCGGACCGCTTCGATCATGTAGCGACTACAGGTCGGCTCGAACCGGCAAGTCGGACCGAGGAGTGGACTGATCGTCATTTGATAGACCCGGATCAGGCCGATCAAAAGTGTTGTTCCAACCCATTCCAGGCGACGACCCACCGTCCGGATCATGGCGTGACCCTGGCGACTTGAAGGCCGAGCCGACGCGCGGCGGATCGGGCCAGGACCGGCAGCGAGGCGATCGCCTGGTGAAACGTGAGTCCGGGGCCTCTGGGGACGATGATCAGATCGATTCCCGGCGGAAGCTCCCCCTTCGAGAGCCGGAACGCCTCGCGGAGCATCCGCTTGACCCGGTTCCGGTCGCAAGCTTTTCGAACCTTTCGCTTCGAGGCCGAAATCCCCAGCCGGGGATAATCCAGGCCGTTTTCGAGTCCGTAAACGATGATCTGGGCATCCGAGACGGATTTCTTCCGCTCGAACGCTCGCTTGAAGACAGCGGGGTCGTTGATCCGTTCGTGGGGCCGGAATCGGGCCGAGTTCATGAGTTTCCGATCGGACAGGTAAAAGGCGGCATCGGCTCAAGATCGGGTCTCGATCTCGGGTAAAGAGACCGGTTTGGGCGGCGGCTGGTTCGCCCGGAGCAATCGACCTCGCCGGACGAGATGCCAGAGAGCGAGAATCCCCAGGGTGACGCTGGCGAACAATCCCCAGCCGAGCAATGAGACGACAGCCCGACCGATCCGGACCCGTTCCTCCGGCTTCAGGTCGGGCCGTTCCAGAAGCGGCCGAGGGTCGAGTGGTCGCTGACTGTGGGGCGGGTCACTCATCGGCTTCGGGTCCGACCTCGATTTCGGCTTCGAGGGATTCTTCGAGTCGCCGGGCCAGTCGCCGCAACTCGTTATGGGTTAAAGCCATCTGGTCGAGGAGCCGGAGGATGACCTCGATTCCCGCGAGGTTGATTCCCAGATCCCGCGAGAACGAGAGGATCGTCCAGACCCGGCGGATCTCGGCGGGTCCATACCCTTCGACGTCCCCCTGTCGGATGGTCTGGACGAGCCCTCGACCTTCGAATCGGAGCAAGGTCGCGGTCGAAACCGTCAGATTCTCGGCAACCTGCTCGCGAGAGACAATCGATCGATCCATGGCGCCCGCGGACCGAGGTCCGCTCTCCTTCACCAGAGCCCCGCTCGGGGTTCCGACGGATTACGCACGGCGAACTGTTCGATCAAGGCGCGGCTTTCGTCATCGACCGTCCTGGGCACGACAACCTTGGCGACGACGTAGAGATCCCCTTCGGACTGAGTCTTCGAGGCCGGGACCCCCTGCCCTCGAAGCCGGAGCTTCTGACCGGAGCTGGTTCCGGGCGGGAATGTCACGGTCCTGGTCGAGCCATCCAGGGTTGGGACATCCACCTTCGCCCCAAGAACGGCCTCGGCCAGGGAGATCGGGACCTCGACCGACAGATTCCGACCGTCCCTGGTGAAGTAGGGGTGCGGGTCGACGGTGACGGTGATGATCAGGTCGGCGTGACCCGAGGCGTCGCCCTGTCCTCGGAGCCGGATCTTCGCCCCCGAGGCGAGCCCCGGCGGGATCTTGACGACCTTGGTCTCGCTCTGGCCGTGCTGGCGCTGCAGCTCGATCGAGGTTTCGCCGCCACGGACCGCCGTCAGAAACGGGATCGACAGCGAGGCCTCGGCGGCCTCGGGAGCCTGAGGCGCCTGGGCTCGACGCCGACCGCCGCGATCACCGGCTCCGCCACCGCGCATCCTCGACAGGATATCGTCAAAGATTCCGCCACCGGCCGATTGCTGACCGTAGCCGGCGTTGGGTCCTAAAAGATCGCTCAGATCGATGTTCTCGAAACCTGCGCCACCACCTTGTCGGGCCGCCCATTCCTGACCACCGGACCTGGGTCCGAACGGGCTCGAACCATCAAACGCGGCGTGGCCGAACTGGTCGTACCGGGTCTTTTTCTCGGG
>JAJYCH010000481.1 GCA_021778575.1 Planctomycetota bacterium | reverse complement strand
CGGACTCGGGATAGCCGACGACCCCGTGGTCGGTCCGTCGGACGAAATCGCGAGCCCACGACAGCCCATTGAGCCCCTCCGGCGTGTCGTCGGGGTCGTTCTTCGCCCGGTCGAGCTTGACCAGGTCGGGCCGGAGATGCAGGACCATCGAGGTCTCGATCTCGCAGGCGTGCCCCATCTCTTTCCGGGGTCCTTCGCAGAGCCGGGCCAGTTCCGGGCCCGCCAGGTCCCAGTAAGCCGCGCCGGTGAGGATCGCCCGAGGGAACTCGCCGTCGAGCCGTCGCAAGGCCACGCGGAGCGGGTCGATATTGCCGCCATGTCCGTTCAGGATCAGAACCCGGACGAATCCATCGCGGAGCAACGGGGTGAGCAAGTCAACCAGAATCTGTTCATAAGTTGGCAACGGGCTGGTCAAGGTTCCCCCGCGAGGCAGGTGATGGTCGCTCGCGCCGAGCCAGAGGACCGGGAGAACCAGCGCCTGAGTCGGCAAAAGCTTCTCGACGCCCGCCGCGACGGCTCCCGCCAGGATCGTGTCGGTGCTGACCGGAAGATGAAGCCCATGCTGCTCCATCGCCGCGATCGGAGCGATGACCACGGTTGATTCCCGAGAGAGCGAACGGATCTCGGGAGCGGTCAGTTCGGCGAAAAGCATCCGGGTGTTCCCGTGGTTTGGGGCCTGGCCCGCCCGTCGAGCAAAATCGTGGCGTCGCCGGAAAACCGGATCAGATTTGCATCAAGGCCGCGAGCTGGTCGGCGGCGACACCGAGCTTGCGCTTGGCTCCGTCGTGGCAGAGTTCCTGGACCACCGTGGCCGAGTCGAGAATGGCGGGTTCGAGTCGGGGGTCTCGATCGTTGGGGAACAGTTCGCGATGGCGGATCAGGTCGCGGAGGGCTCCGCCTTGCGCGGGGACTCCGAGGATCTTGCATTCTTCGAGGAAGCTGGCCATGGCCAGGTCGATACTTCGTTTCAATTCCTCGCGGATCTCGTCGCGGTTGGCGGGAATCGCTTCCCAGGCGTTTTCGAGAGCCCGGAGGATCAGCAGATGATTACTGGTCGTGGCTGACTGGGGGTCAACCCATCGGCCGTTTTCGACCTGTCCGGGTAACAGGCCGAGGGTCAGCTTGCGGATCAGGCCGACGAGGTCGGGATCTTCGCCGGCGTCGAGATACGACCGGGCGACCAGCCCGGCCGAGGCGGCGGTGGCGACGAAGCTGGGCAGGCAAGGCTGGCCCACGGCCCATTCGGCGGCTTTCGCGGCGGCGACGAACCAGGCGTCGCGGTTCAGGAGGGCCGCGGCTCTGGCCAGGGCGATCCCGCACGGGCCGGTCTCGGTCTGCGCCATCCCGATCGGGTCGACGTGAACGACCCAGCCGTCCTTGACCGCGTCGGATCGCTGGGCAATCATCCCTTCGACGACGGTGGCCGCCCGGGACGGTCGGCCTCGGGGGTCGAGGAACGGGAAGTGACCGTCGGGCTGCTGGCGACGGGTCAGCATCAGGCAAGCCGCCTGGATGATCTCGTCGAGGAACGCGATCTGTTCGGGGTCGATCGCCTCGGCCACTTTCCGGGCGACGCAAGCCGCTTCGACCAGCCCGGCGTAAGTCCCCAGCGCCGTATCGGGCAGTGGTTTCTTCTGGACGACCGGCCGGACCAGCCAGTGCTCGCCGACCAGGGCGTCGATGAAGAGACGAAACGCTTCGGGCCGGGTCATCGGCAACTTGGTCGAGGGCATCCGTCCGGGGCGGCGGATCTCGGGCAATCCGGCCTGGTCGCCCAGGATTCGCCTCATCTCGCCGATCGTTGTCCGGATCGCGTCGAGGTCGCCGTCGCGCATCACCCGGTCGAACGAAGGGGCCAGCGCGTTCAGGCTGCCGACGATCGTCGGGCTCGCCCGGAAGATCCGGAGGCCGTTGATCGAGAACCCGCCGGGATCGAGTCCGGTCTCGATCTCGGCACCTCGGACCAGAGTCTCGGCCAGGGTATGGTTGCGCGATTCGAGGTCGGCCTTGACCTTGTCGGCCATCTTGGTGATCCGGTCGATCAGCGCCTTGTCCTTGCGTTCGACGGCCAGTTGCCGGGCCAGCCCGAGCCGGGCCTCGGCATCGGCGATGGTCAGTCGGGCGGTCCCCCGGGCGTCGAGAATCCGGACGCTGGTGAGCGAGGAACCCTCGCCGCCGAACGACGAGCTATCACCGACGAGATCCAGCGTCCGCTCGCGAGCGCTGATCTGTTCGCGAGCCTCGCGAGCCTCGGTTTCCATCAGGTCGGCCCGGGCGTTGGCGGCCTGGAGCTTGGCCTGGGTCTCGGCCAGCCGCCGCTCGAAGTCGGCCCAGGCCCCCTTGATGGCTTCGTCGACGGCGCGGGTCCGCTCGGCTTCGAGCGCCGCGGCGGCGTGCGACCGTTCGGCTTCGAGCGCGGCGGCCGCCTGTTTCCGCTCGGCCTCGAGGATCGCCGCGGCTTCCTCGCGTTCGGCTTCGAGGATCGCGGCGGCTTCCTGACGTTCGGCCTCCAGAAGTTCGTGCTCATCGAGCGAGGGGACCGGCTCGTCGAACATCGGCGAAGCATCGGCTTCGAGTTCGCGGACCCGATCGAGCAGTTCGAGGTACGCCTTCGAGGAGGTTTCGCTGGCGAGCCGGGCTTCGTAGAGGGCTCGACGAAGTTCCTTCGTCTCGGCGCTGGAGCGCTGGGCGAGTTCGCCCATCTCCGCTTGTTTGTCGGCCAGGTCGGCGGTCAGTTCGGCCACCTCGGCCCGGAGTGCGCTGGCCTCGGCCCGGAGTCGTTCGGGTTCGGCCTCGGGCGCGGCCTGACCGCCGTCGAAGACGGTGGTCTCGTCGCCCGCCGGATCGGTGGTCCCCGGTTCGAGCGGGGCGACCAGGCAGGGGAGATCGATCTCGGTGCTGAGGTACTCGGAACTGGCCTGGCTTCGCTCGGTCTCGGCGATCCGGCCGTGCAGGTTTTCGAGTTCGCCGTGGAGCCGGTCGCGATCGGCTTTCGCCTCGTCGAGTTCCTGGCGGAGGATGGCGGCGTCGGCCGCGACGGCCAGCGCCTGGGCGAGCTGGTCGCGAAGTCCGCCGAGTTCGGCCAACCGGTCGGCCTCGGTCTGAGCCTGGTCGATCCGGAGCGATTCGAGGCTGTCCTTATGCTCGCGAGCCAGCCGTTCGGTCTCGGTGAACCGCTTCTGGAGGTGTTCGAGTTCGCGGCCGAGCTGGTCACGATGGGTTCGGGTGGCCTCGGCCTCGACCAGTCGGGCTTCGAGCTGCGCGATCCGGGTTCGCGACGCCTCGGCGGCTTGCGACTGCTCGGCGCTGGTTCGGTCGCGGAGGCTCTCGATCGCCTTGATCGCCGCGTTCGCCTCGGCGAGTTCCGACCGGAGCTGATCGACCTCGGCGGTGGTCCGGGCTTCGGCCTCCAGCTTGTTCTGGTGGTCGAGCTGGATTGCCTGGAGCTGTTGTTCGAGGGTCCGCAGCGCCTCGGCGTGTTCCGTGGTCCGGGCGGAGAGGCTGGCGACGGCTTCGCGACGCTTCCGGGCCTCGACCTCGACCTCGGCCCGAGCCCGGTCGAGCTGATCGCGGAGGAACCGGAGTTCCTCGTCGCGAAGGCGATTCTTGGCCTCGTCATCACCATCACCAGGAGATTCGATGGTCTGATCGAGCTGGTTGTGGAGCTGGTCGACCTCGCGGCGAAGCAGGGCCTCGGCTGCCTGGGCCTTCTGGGCCGCTTCGAGCGCCTGCGCCAGGTCGGCCCGGAGCCGATCGAGAGCCGGAGAACCAGGGATGATCGCCGAGGCGCTCGAAACCGACATCCCGGCGGGATGGGTCGAGATCTCCCCTTCGATCGGAATCACCCGGAAAACATGTGAGCAATGCTTGCAGGCCACTCGACGATTCAGAAGGTCGGCTCGGGCGCTCCCGTCGTTCTGACAGTTCGGACAGCGAATCTTGATCCGCGGCTGAGAGCTGCTCACGAACTCGATCCTCCGCGAAGCCGCGCTGGGCTTCGCATCCGACGCCCGACGGGCCGGTATCGCTGGGAAAGCCAACCAATCAGCAGATTTACGATGAGATTTGTTCATCATAATCTCAACGTGTCGAGCGTTCCAGGATGGACCGATCCCGCAGCGCGGATTCCTCAGTCGTCCCAGGGGATACTGAGGAGTTCAAAATGCGGGACGCGCCACCGGTGCTGATTTTTGGCATCCTGCCTACAGGCTTGCTACGCGACTCCGCCCTCTTCCCTGTGCGCGGACCCCGAACGCCGGACCTGGTTGAACAGGCCGATTTTCGGCTCGAACCGTGGTGCGATCGCTCAGCGACCCCGGCCGATCGTCATCGGCACGTCCACCGCCGTGTTAACCGGGGCAAACTGGGCCGTATTTCTGGGTCGAGACGCTTCCATCCGGTCCATCCGGTCCAGCTTTGCCTCCATCGCGTCGAGCCCGGCGTCGATCTCGCGCCCCTCGCGCTGCATCTTCAAAAACGAACCCATCATGTTGTTCAGACGGGCCTCGTCGTCGGCCTTCAACAGGGCGTCGGCTTCCTTCTCCATTTGACGTAACTGCTTGATGGCCTTGTAGAAACCGCGCTCGGCATTGGCCTGATAACGGCGCGCCAGAATCGCCTCCTTCGAGGGGTCGAACATCGCGATTCGGACCGCTTCGTCGCGCAGGAGGGCCGCTTCGTCGTCGTCAACGCCTTCAGGA
>JAJYCH010000480.1 GCA_021778575.1 Planctomycetota bacterium | reverse complement strand
TCAGGTTCTGGGGCGGAAGGGCAAGGGGTTCCTGGCTCAGATCGCTTTCGACCTGGATAACCCGATGGGCAACTCGTCGTGCGTCTCGTGCGGCGAGTGCATGGTCTCCTGCCCGACCGGGGCCTTGACCAATCGCGGCAGCGTCGTCGTCACCCCGCCCAAGGGGGCCGGCGTCGTCCCGCCCGAGGAACTGGTCGAGCTGCCGCTGTTCGCGGGGGTCTCGCATGCCTTCCTCCGGTTCAACGAGAACGCTGTGATCCGTCGGGTCTTCAAGAAGGGAGAGGTCATCTGCCGCGAGGGGGATAACGGCTCGACCGCCTTCTATATCGAACGCGGCAAGGTTGATATCTTCATCTCGGCGCAATTCAATCACACCAAGACTCGCGGCAAGTCGGCCGGGCTGTTCCAGAAGCTCACCACCGTCTTCGAGAGCCGCAAGCAAGACCACCGCGACGGCGAAAGCGCCACTCAATACATCCACATCGATGCACCCGTCGCACTCAAATACGATAACCCGGTCGACACGCTCGAAGCCGGCGATATCTTCGGCGAGATGACCTGCATGAACTCCTACCCCCGCTCGGCCACGGTCCGGGCCGCCGAGGACGTCACCGTTCTCGAAATGGGGCGGAACGTGCTCTACATCCTCCAGCGGAGCAAGAGTTCCAAGGCGATTCTCGACGATCGCTACCGCAAGCGAGCGATCGACAACCACCTCCGGAGCGTGCCGATCTTCGCCGCCGTCGCCAAGAACCCGGCCGAATACAACCGGCTCTGCGACCTCCTCCGCGAGCGAGTGACGCTCGAACGAAAAAATAACGGCGAACTGATCTTCTCGCAGAACGACCCGGCCGACGCCTTTTACCTGATCCGGACCGGCTTCGTGAAGGTCGCGCAGAGCCACATGGGGGCCGAGCACGTCCTGAATTATCTTGGCCCGGGCGGGTTCTTCGGCGAGATCGGCCTGCTCAGCGAACTCCCCGAGATCGCCGTTCACGGCGTCGATGCCGCGCGACGGACCGCGACCTGTTCGGCACTCGACCACGTCGACCTCGTCAAGCTCTCCGGCGAAGCGTTTCACGAGGTCCTCGACCAGTTCCCCGAGGTCCGCCGCCAGGTCGTCGAACTGGCCATCAAGCGGCTCGAAGACACGGCCGAGACCCTCAACCAGATCGAGAACCTGCCGCTCTCGGAATACCTCAGCCAGGGGTTGTTCAACGCCCAGAGCCTGCTCGTCCTCGACCTCGAAAAATGTACCCGTTGCGACGAATGCACCAAGGCCTGCGCTGATACACATGATGGAGTGACCCGCCTGATCCGCGAGGGACTCCGGTTCGAGAAATACCTGGTCGCCAGCTCGTGCCGGTCCTGTCTCGACCCGTATTGCATGGTCGGCTGCCCGGTCAATTCGATCCGTCGGCTGGGCACCCGCGAGATGATCATCGAGGACTGGTGCATCGGCTGCGGCAAGTGCGCGGACAGTTGCCCTTATGGCAATATCAACATGCATTCCGAGGCCGAGAAGAAGATCGACGACCCGGCCAACCCCGGCAAGAAGATCGCCATCATCCAGCAGAAGGCCACCACCTGCGACCTCTGCAAGAGCGTCGACGGTCAGCCCAGTTGCGTCTACGCCTGCCCGCACGACGCCGCCCACCGGATGTCCGGGTCCGAACTGCTCGAAGAAATTCGACTGTTGAAGATTTGATCACAGTCGGGGAGGACTTGGGACTTGGGACTCAGGACTCAGGACTCGGGACTCGGGACTCGGGAGAAGACGGAACACATCCAAAACTCTTGTAGGGTGGGCTCGGCCCACCTTTCTCAAGACATGATCAACAGATCGTGGGTCGAGCCCACCCTGCGAAACCAAGTCCTGAGTCCCGAGTCCTTGCCCACCTGAGTCCTCAGCGGACCCTGGTGATGACCCGTGCGGATTGGGCGATGTCTTCCAGTCTTGCCTCGTTCGGCTGGTCGCGATATTTCGGCAGCGCGACCCAGCGCGGTTCGGTAGTCGAGTCCACTCGACCGGCCTTGATGATCCGGCCGACCTCGGCGCTCAGGGCCATGGCACCCGGCACGTCGAGGTGCGCGGCGTCGCCAAAAACCGGGGCCTCGTAACCCGATCGCCGGGCGTCGAGGACCACCAGCCTGGTGTATTTTCGCTGAATTCGCTGGGCGAAGCGGTCGTAGGCAGCGTCGAGCCCGAGCGATTCGCGGCGGATCTGGAGATCCGGGACGACCGGCGGAATCAACCAGTAGACCTGAATGCCTCGCGTCGAGCAAAGGTCGAGCAGCCGACGCAAATAACGCTCGTTGACCGGGTTGGCCGACCAGTACGGATGCAGATACATCCCCGCGAGATACGGGGTGACCTGACCATCGTAAGGCCCCTCGCGCCGGCGGACAAAAGCCCCGGCGTTGCGGTCGAGGTTCCGGCGATGAGCCAGAAGGTTCGAGCGATTCGAGTGAGTCTGACCCTGGAACGCGGCGACGATCGCCGCCCGGATCTCGGCGCGAGCCCCGACCGATGGCAGGTACCGGGCGAGCATGGTCGCCGCGAAGAACGAGGCGTCGCGTGCGGTCCAGGCCAGATCGAGACAGTCGGCGGGGTCGAGCAGGTCGGGCCAGGCCACCATCCCCTCGTGAAACGGGGTGGCCAGATAGCTCGGGTGGACCTCCAGGACGATCGCCTCGGGCTTCGCCCCGGCCGCCAGCGCTTCGCGGAGCAAGAAGTACGAGCCCGGCAGCCGACCGGCGCACGACGCCAGGTTGTAGACCCGACGCCCCGACTCCCGCTCGACCACCGCCGGAAACAGCCCGAGCTTGGTCATGCTCGTCCCCAGGCCGAGAACCTGGCAACCCTTCGCCTCGGCCGTCGCCGCTCGACGGCTCTCGCCCCACTCCAGCCGTGGGGGCGTGGTCAATTCGAGCGTATGACGAGCGATGATCGACTCAACGGCCAGGATCAGCCCGAGAGCCCCGAACAGGCCCCAGGGATATCGCCGTCGCTCGCCGATGGTCTCGCTCATGGGATCTTCCTTGGGAACAGACTGACAAGAACTTCCCGATTCGTTGAGTCGTAGTCGTAGTCGTAGTCGTAGGCTGGGTCTTGACCCAGCTTTTCGGCGATCGACGTCGCAACCTCTGGGTCTCGACCCAGCCTACATCTCTGAACCCGATGGAAATTGGGAAGTTATTCCTGAGCCAACTTATCGAGGACGGTTGAACACAACCTGGATTGAGTCCGGAGCCAGCGATTTCCCCGGAGCCTCCAGCGCATAGATGGCCCAGTCGCGACCCGATTTGATCACCCGGAGCTGCTCCCATGAGACCAGCGGATCATCGGCCGACCCGGCGGTCCCCTGGCTCTTGATCCGGAACGGGTCGGCCTGTCGGGACAGGTCGCGGTGTCGGACGAAAATGCGTGACTGGCTCGAAGCCGACGCCGCCGGAACATTACGCGACAGGACGACATAGCCCGATTCGCGTCCCAGAAGGACATCGCGGACCCGGTAAGCCTCGCCAGGTGCCGGACTGGCACCGGGCGGCAGCGTCACGAGCGACTTGCCCGAATGCGCGGCATAGAAGAACCGGCTATAGGTCGAGTCGTACCAGTAAGGATATTCACGCGCGATCACAACCGTGGATTTCTCGGGAATCTCGGCCAGTAGCCCCGCGCCCAGAGCCGATTCGAGGAGCTTCCGCTGTTCGTGCCAGGCCCCCCCCGCGTTGCCGACGACGCCCCGGAACAACCTCGACCCCGGAACCGCGTTGAAGCAGCGAACCACGTCCTGGTTCGCCCGATAAGTCACGCTGACAACCACGCCGACCAGCAGCGCGACCACAAGACGCTTCGAGAGTGCGTTCGAGCCGCCCAGGACCGTGGCCTCGACGAACTTCCAGAGAGCCGCCGCGAGTAACAGCCCGACTCCGTAATCCTGGATCAACAGCGGAATCCAGCCGACTCCGGGCTTGATCGAGGCCCGATGGTAGGGACTGATCGAGATCAGGATCGCCGGGAAAATCGCCAGGATCAGCCCCAGGCCAGCCAGGCACCACGAGCCGACTCCTGGCGACGAAGGCGTCTCGGGGGTGGCTCGGGGCGATCGGAGGCAAAGCAGGCTCAGGCCCACCGCCGACCCGCCCAGGGCGATCGCGCCGCCGCTGAAGATCCAGCGGGCAAGGCCGCCGAGTCCCGGTCCAGGGAAGATCTTGAGCGGATCGTTGACGAAATAACTGAGCGGAAGGCTGGCCGTGACCTGATAGAACAACGCCATGAAAACCGCGCCCGGGTTGCCATCGGCGTGGTTCCAGTAGGCGTCAGACGGATAGAGCTTGCGGACGACGATCGTCCCCAGAGCGCACGAGCCGGCCGCCATGAAGAACGGTAAGCTGGTCCAGAGCCGACGCCGCCAGGTGTCGACCGCCTGAAGGATCAAACAGACATAAAGAAAGACAAGCGTGTACGAAACCTCGTACATCAAGCAGCAGCACAGGTACAGACCCACGGCCGCCACCAACCAGCGTCGGCACTGCCCTTCGAGATGGCGACGCAAGGCCAGCAGCGACAGGAACAGCCCGGCGATCAGCAGTTGCATCTGGCCGAAGAAACCAAGCGAGGGGTCGATGGCCACGCGATATTGAATGAGACCGACGGTCAGACAGGTCGCGAACCCCGCGAAGTCGCGCCGACCCGTCA
>JAJYCH010000479.1 GCA_021778575.1 Planctomycetota bacterium | reverse complement strand
TCGACAAATCTCGAAGGTCTGGTCGTCGCCCCGTGGTCGAGCGAAGGCCGCAAACGCGGTCCGCACAGCGGACCCTACCAGACTTTGCAATCCTCCTGAGATCTCCGCGTGAAGGGCCGAAGAAAATTCGATGAAGAAGCCGCGTCTGATGACACCAGGGCCGTCGCCGGTCCCGGCCGACGTCTTGCTCGAAATCGCGAAGCCGCTGATTCATCACCGGTCGCCCGAAGCCGTGGCGATTGTGGTCGAGGTCGTCGCCGGGCTCAAGTACGTATTCCAGACGCGCAACGAGATCCTGATTCTGGCCAGCTCGGGCACCGGGTCGATGGAAGCGGCCGTCGTGAATACGGTTCCCGCCGGTTCGAAGGCGATCGTGCTCGACGCCGGCTGGTTCTCGTCGCGCTGGGGTGTGCTTTGCAAGACGTTCGGCGTCGAGCCGATCGTGATTCCCACCGAGTGGGGCCAGCCGGTTGATCCGGAACGAGTCGCGGCGGCTCTGCGCGAGCATCCCGACACCGAGGCTGTCTTCGGCACGCTGAGCGAGACATCGACCGGGACCGGCCATCCGGTCGAGGCGATCGGTCGGGTCGTGGCGAGCAGTTCGGCGATCTTCGTCGTCGACGGGATCTCGGGCGTCGGCGCGATGGAGTGCCGGACCGATGACTGGGGCGTGGACGTTCTTTGCGTCGGCTCGCAAAAAGCCCTGATGATGCCGCCGGGTCTGGCGTTTCTGGCGGTCAGCCCGAAGGCCTGGGCGAAGATCGACGCATTTGACTCGCCGAGCTATTACTTCAATCTGAAACTGGCGCGGAAGTCGATGAAGGATTTTGCCACGCCGTTTACTCCGGCGCATACCTTGATCGCCGGCTTGAAGGTCGCGCTCGACCAGGTCCAGGCCGAAGGGATCGAGGCGGTCTGGGAGCGGCATCGCCGGATGAGCCTGGCTTGCCAGGCGGGGGTCCTGGCGCTCGGCCTGGAACTGTTCAGCTCGCGACCAGCCGAGGGGATGACCGTCTTCCGGGTTCCTGACGGCCTCAAGGACAGCGCGATCCGGGCAGGGCTGTCCGATCGGTTCGGGATCACGACAATCGGCGGCCAGGATCGCCTGAAAGGGCAGATCATCCGGGTGGGCCACATGGGTTACATGGACGAGATCGACGTCGTCGCGGGTCTCGCCGGGCTCGAGATGGTCCTCAACGACCTGGGCTATCCTGTCGAGCCGGGCTCGGCGGTCGCGGCGGCACAGCGAGTTTTGATGAGTCTTTGAGTTCTCAGTTATCTGTCAAGAGTAAAAGAATACTTCTGACTGACCACTGACCACTTTCTCCATGAGGGTTCTCCATTGGCGTATCGCGTGCTGGTGACGGACAAGTTGCCCGAGGAAGGGCTGTCACTTCTGAAGAATGAGCCGGGCCTGGAGGTGGTGGTCGACCTCAAGATCGCCGGGGATGTCGTCGCGCTCCGGGCGGCGCTTGCCGAGGCGGATGGGATCGTGATCCGCTCCGGGACGCAACTGACAGCCGCGATCCTGAAAGACCAACCCCGGCTCAAAGTGATCGTCCGGGCGGGCGCGGGGGTCGACAACATTGATGCACCAACGGCGACCCGCCAGGGGATCGTCGTGATGAACACGCCGGGCGGCAACACGATCTCGACCGCCGAGCACACGATGGCGCTTCTGCTGGCACGCTCGCGGAACGTCGCGCCGGCCTGCGAAAGTCTCAAGGCCGGGCGGTGGGATCGGAGCAAGTACACCGGGACTCAGCTCGAAGGCAAAACGCTTGGCGTGGTCGGGCTCGGGCGGGTCGGGCTGGCGGTGGCCAAGCGGGCTCAAGGGTTTGACATGAAAGTGGTCGGATTCGACCCGTTTCTGTCGTCCGAGAAGGCGCTGGCGCTGGGAATCGAGTCGATCCTGAAGCTCGACGACCTCTGGGGGCTCTGCGATTACTTGACGATCCACACGCCGCTCTCGGCCGAGACCCGGAACTTTGTCGGCGCGGCCGAGCTGGCGAAGATGAAGCCCGGCGTCCGCCTGATCAACTGCGCCCGAGGCGGTTTGATCGACGAGGCCGCCCTGATCGAGGCTCTCGACCGCGGGCATGTCGCCGGTGCGGCCGTCGATGTCTTCGAGCCCGAGCCTCCCCCCGTTGGACTGCCCTTGATCGCGCATCCGAAGGTGCTGGTCACGCCCCACCTGGCGGCCTCGACCGAGGAAGCGCAGCTCAACGTGGCCATCGAAGCGTCGCGTCTGATGATCGACTACTTCGCCACCGGCCGGGTCCGGTTCGCGGTGAACATGCCGTCGCTCGAAAAGGCCGAACTCGACGAGATCCGGCTCTATCTCGACCTGGCTCGACGGCTGGGGATGCTCCACGCCCAGATGGCCCGAGGGACCGCGAAGAAGGCCACGCTGCGTTATCGAGGCGAGGTCGCCGGCAAGAATACTCGCCTGATCACCGCGAGCTTCGCCGCCGGCTGGATGGAGTCGGCCCTGGATGAGCCGGTGAACCTGGTCAACGCCGAGATTCTCCTGAAAGAGCGCGGGATCGCGATCGTCGAGGAGACCTCAAGCGACCCCGGCGACTTCGGGACCTTGATCCAGGCCGAGGTCACGACCGACGAGAAGACGTATCTCGCCGCCGGAACACTGTTCGGCAAGGAATTCGTCCGCCTCGTGAAGATCGGACCTTACCGGCTCGACGCCCATCTCGACGGCAAGCTTCTGATCTTCACCCACCTCGATCGGCCGGGCCTGATCGGCTTCATCGGCACGACGTTCGGCCGTCATGGCGTGAATATCGCGCAGATGAACGTGGGTCGCGAGAAGCCGGGCGGCCACGCCATCGGGGTCGTCAACATCGACGGAATGCCCTCGCAAGCCGCGCTCGACGAGGTCAAGGCCAACCCCGACATTCTCAGCCTGAGCCTGATCGACCTGCCCGTCGCCGGGGCAGTGCCGCCCTGGCTGGGCGGCTGAGCCGATCAGAAGGCGGCAGTTCGGTTTTCATTCAAGAATGTTCAGAAGAAATCGGAACCGACCATCTCACCCGAGTTGCGTGTTCCCAATGCCTGCCAGATTCCGCTGATGGAGGCCGTAGGGACTCCAGCAGCGGTAAATCTTTGAGACTGAATGGTATCCTTGATGAAATGAACGGAAGCATCGGCCATCAATACATTGACCCCGCCAGGGTGCAGACTCGATGCCGACCAGGCCCAGGCCTCGCGAGCCGTGGTCGCTATGGTGAGCCTGGCATTCGGCGGGTAGTACGTGGTGATCAAAGAATCGCCCGCATCCCCCGAGAACCACCAACCCTTGCTGACAAACCAGTTCGGCTGAATGGCTGTCGGCGTGTCAAAAGCCTTCAGGGTCGTGACGGCCTTCTCCGCAACGAGTATTGTCGTTGATGATCCATCGGTCAGTGATGCGAACGTGATAGGGGACGTGACGACATCGGTGATAGTACCATTCGCTTCAGAAAGCTTCTTGGGGGCCACCTGGCAGTTCAAGCTCGGGTCGGGGAAAGCCTCGGAGGTGTAAGATCCAAGGATACCGCCGTAACTCGTCGAGGTTAGCGGAACCAGCGGGCCAGGCCCGCCGCCGGCGATAGCCTGATCGATCCTTTGTGCAACCGAGTATCCTGGCCGAGGCCCGCCCGATTCGATGTCGCTGGGGCAAGCGTAAATCCGGATGGAAGCCGACAAGACGGTCCCGTTGTCCGGAGCATAGATGCTTTTAATCTGATTGATAGAGTTGTATAAGTTCGACTGTTCGAGTTGGGGAAGGATCGCGACCAGGAAGCTACGATCAGCGATTAGCGAGGAACAAGGCGAGCTTGGGTCGTAGATGCCGGGGATTGGAATTTGCCAGGGCGTTCGCCTGGGTGGGAAGCATCCTTGCTGGGTATGATAGGAGTGGAGGGCAATCCCGATCTGTTTCAAGTTCGAGGCACATTGAATGCGTCGAGCAGCCTCACGTGCCGCTTGCACGGCCGGAACCAATAATCCTATCAGGAGGGCCACGATCGCGATTACTACGAGTAGTTCGATAAGTGTGAAGCCTCTGGCATGGACCAGGGGTCCACTCCGTCGTCGTCCGCGACGCAGTGTCATTGCATCGGTAAACCATTCCTTGATCATTTTCATGGCATAGGTCCAGTTGAGTTGGCACACCCGAAAGGAGGTTGAGGATTTGCACGGCAGATGCCGGGGCTACGAATTCAGGAGACTTTCCGAGAGATCCTGCGGGCGAGCGCCAACATGAGCGCGGCCAAGACAACACCCGCTCCGCCAATGGCGAACAACCAAGTTGAGCGGTCCGTTCCGGATGGGGCCGGCTTCGTCAAGTCGGGTAGACCGAAAGCCGACATCGAAAATTCCGAAATGGGACTAGATTCATGAATAAACTTGTCGAATTCGCAAGCCGTTAAATTTGTGACAACTGATTTATATTCGACTCGATGAATTGACGTCTCTTCCTCCGATGTCGGAAGGTAATCCACCCGATACCGAATCGCATCTTTCCATCCGGTCATCCCGGTTCGAAGTTCGCCTGACAATATAGCCCAGCTTCGGCCCGGGAGGAGTTCGACCCATCCTTTATCGGGCCGCTCGCCTCCACCCGATTCATATTGGACCTTGACGATCTCGATCCCGTCGCGGATGGATCTCTCCGCGTCAGTCACTCGAAATCCTTGAATCCCCATGAGTT
>JAJYCH010000007.1 GCA_021778575.1 Planctomycetota bacterium | reverse complement strand
TTCTCCCAGGGGCGTCGCCCGTTCGCGTCCTTCCCCTTCTTGCCCTTCACCTCGACAACCAGATTCGGACCATGTTTAGGATACAGCAAGAAGTCGGGATTTTTGACCCCCTCGTCCCCAAAAAGCGCCCGTTTCGCTTCATCGACCGCCACGCAAGGGACCGGGATCGAGCGGATGAACGCCTCGAAAGCAGCCTCGTAGTGATTCGAGCGGATGGCCATGGGGATTCAGTACTGGATCGGTAAGATGGCCGAAGTCCGGCCGAAAGGGGTCAAGACCAGGCTATGGGAAAAGTCCTTCGCGGGCAATCGGACGTTGCGTAAGGGTGGGTTCGAGACGTCCTTGAAATCCTCCGGAGGCCATTTCGACCCGAGTGGCCATTCATCGCCTTGCTTCGCCTCAAAGTCGAAGAAAACCCACTCGTCTCCGATGACCCCGTTGGAATAACACAGAATCTGTTGCCAGGTCAAACCGGTGCGGAACGAGGAAGGACCGAATTCCTGGACGACATCCGACACGGTCCAATCTCGCTCCTGAATTCGCTTTCTCAAGCCTTTCCGCAAGCTTCGCCATTCCCCAGCGTCAAGGTTTCGATCAAGTTTGGCATAGCCAAGCTGGTAGGCGATCTCCGCATAGACGGAGCTGACTTCGTTGGCGTAGCGATCGTATTTTCCCCCGAATTTCCACCAGAATGGCGCGGCGATCCATCCGGGACCGAAATATCGAACGAATCTCTCCTCGGCGATCAACGTTTCATATGACTTTTCATTCTCGTCGATGAAGACCAGATAATTGAGTAGCTCTCGAATGATGTTCGGGCCACCGAACATCCCCGGCCGTTTCAATGCCAAGGCTAGTCGTTCCAGGAAGTGAGCTCGGATCTCCTCCACCGTCCTCATGTCGCCCCCGGCCCAATCACCGTGAACACCGGGCCGACCGGCTTCGGTCGTTTTCGCGGCGGGAGCACGGCCTCGGCGTATTCCCAGAGTTGTTCGGCGGTCTCGAAGACTTTCTCGAAGACCCAATCCTCGTCGTATTCGCATTCGGCCGTGGTGTAGTCCTGGCAGATCTTGGGGCGACTGTGGTAGATCCGGCAGCGGTCGGCCTTGTCGAGGTACTTGCACTTGGTCATCACGACCAGGTACCAGGTCTCTTTTTCGACGTAAACCAGGGTCTGGCCGTGGGCGAGATACCAGCGGATGGCGTCGTAGTCGCCCCAGGCGGTCGGCGTCTCGATCGGCAGCGAGAAGTACCGGCAGCACTTGCCCGAGCAATGGTCGCAGAGACAATCGCCGGCCGGTAACTCGGCGCGGGCCAGAGTGTTCTTGCGCCGGGGTCGGGTCGGATCGGGGATGGTGGAGCGGGTTCGCGGGGCCAACGGGTCTGGTCCTGCAATAAGGGTTTCGGTCGCCGGGAACGATCGATCGTACCGCAACAGACCGGGCCACGCCAACAGGTCAAATCGAGCCGAGTTCCTTCCGGATCGCCGCGACGTGAGCCGACGACGTCCCGCAACAACCACCGATCAGGCGAACCCCGCAGGCGAGGAGTTCGGGTACGGCGTTGGCGAATTGTTGGGGGGATTCCAGAGCCGAACCGGGCAAGCCGGCTGAGGGCTTGATCAGGAGCGGGTGATCGGTCACCTCGCGAAGCTTCCGGGCGAGGTCCAAAGCCGGCCCCATCCCGTTCAGGCAGTTGGCCCCGATGGCGGCCGCCCCTCGGTCGATCAGGCGATGGGCCGAATCCCGGATCGGTTCGGGCCAGGCGAAGAGGCTGGCGAGGATCGGCACCGGCCAATCACGGAAGAGTTCCAGCGATCGACAGGCCTGGTCGAGCGAGTGGGTTTCGAGCAGGAGCGCATCGACGCCACTCTGGACCAGGACTTCTGCCTGTTCCCGGAGGGCCTGGGGATGGTCGGACGCCGTGGGACCGATCGTGCCCAAAACGAACCCAACAGGACCGATCGCCTGTCGGGCCAGCTCGACCGCCTGCCGATTGATGGTCGCCGTTTCCGGACCCTGGCCGAAGCGGTCGAGCCAGAAACGATTTGCTCCAAATGTATTGCTCAGAAGGGCTTCGGCGCCGGCTTCGGTGTCGGCTTGATGGATCTGAAGGACTTCGAGCGGATGATTGATGACCCAGAGCGCCGGATCATCGTCGGCCAGGTTCAGCCCCTGCGCGATCAGTCGAGTGCCCATCGCGGCGTCGAGCAGGATTGGCCGCCGGCCCAGCGTTTCGAGGAGTCGCGACTTCACGACCGCGGTCGATTATTGCGGAGTTTGGTGCTGACGCGGACCAGGAAGCGATTTTCCTCGTCGGTCAGCGAGCCTTTGCCTTGCTGATGGAGCTTGTCGAGGATCTCGTCCATCCGCTGCTCCTCGGCCGCTTCGCGAGCCAGCCGGCGCTGGCGTCGCAGTTCGGAACGCTTCCGCCGCCAGCGTTTGAGGGCGCTTTCGCGGTACGGTCGGACCTTCGCGGCGCTGCTTTCCAGGCTTGTGTATCCTTCCGAGAAGTCGTAGCCGAAGACCCCGTCGTCGAAGAACCCGCCATCCTCCATGATCCGGGTTTCGGACCGGACGATCAACTCGATCAGGAAGGCCAGGGCGATCAAAGTCAGTCCATCGCTGAACGCCGGGCGAAACATCCGGATCAATCCCGCGATCGCCAGGATCAGAGCGACCGCGTGACCGGTCCACTGGGCGTAAGGATTATCGCGGGTGATCCCGACTGACGATCGCGAGAGGACCGCTCGAAGAATCCGACCGCCATCGAGCGGCAACGCGGGAATCAGGTTGGCAAGAAACACGACCAGGTTCAAATACCCAAACCAACCCACGAACCAGAGTGGTCGGAACGCCTCGACCCGAGGAAACTTGGCCAGGAGCAGGTACGGAGCGCCGGCATCGTTGCCGTCGCCAAACGGGTTAAACACCATCCGGGCTCCGGCCATGGCCAGAACCAGCGCCGAGAAGAGAGCCAGAAAGCCGCTGGTGGCGACTCCCGCGACGGCGACGGGCAAGTTGTCCTGCGACCGGCTCGAACCCGACGGGATCACAAAATTACCCAGCGGCCAGAACCGGATATCGTCGGGTTCGACCTGCTGATGGAGAGCCATCACCGCGTGGCCCAGCTCGTGCAGAGCCAGGACGACCAGGAGGATCAGCAGCCAGGCGATGGTCGGAAGGAGATCCTGGTCCTTGTCGACGACCGCGTTGAGCAAGCGCCCGATCGCGAAGAACACCAGGAAATAATGGACCCGGATCTGAACTCCGGACCACCGACCCAGGTTGATCGACCAGGTGAGAATATCGGTCATAGTCGGGCCACCCGTGGCGGTTCCAGACAGTCGAGAGATCTCAACTTGGCTTCCGTTAAAATCCAATTTTAGCAATCCAGGGGGCGTTCGGGAAGGACCATCGCGAGATGAACCCGCCGGGCGACCTGCTCGACCCGATCAATCTTGAAGTCAAGGCCAGCCCCCCTCGATAAAATCCGCCCTTTCGAGCCCGCTCCAAACGAAGCCAACCGGCCCCTCGGTTTCTCCAGATGAACCCAAACATCGGCTCTTGGTCGATTTTTCCAAAACGAAGCCAACAAGCCCGGTCCTCTGCTCCAACGATGGTCTCCATCCTCGTAAGATCGTGCCGATGACGCCGCTTCGAACGTACTTACTGGCCAACGCGTGAAAAAGGGTCGCGGATCTCGGCTTCGACTTCCCCGGGGCCGGCGGACCGAGTCGTTGGCGAATTGCGAACGTCGATGCTAGACTGGCGACGTTGAAAATCGCTCCCTCGCGAGTCTTCCTGCATGATTGGCGTCAAAGTCGACCTGGGCTCCCGATCTTACGAGGTCCGCGTGGTCAGCGGGGCGGGATCGGGTGCGTTTGGCGGGTTTGTTCGCGAGGTTCTGGGCTCGAGCTCGGTGGGGCGAAATTGCCGGTCGGCGCTGGTGGTGACGGACGAGAATCTGGTCGGAGCGGCCGGTGGGTTCGTTTCGGAATTGACCGAGATCGGGATTGGAGCGAGCCTGGAAACCGTCCCGGCGGGCGAGCGGTCGAAATCGCTCGAAGCCTCGTTGCGGCTTTACGACCGACTGGTGGCGATCCGGGCCGATCGTCAGACCTGTGTCGTCGCCGTCGGCGGCGGTGTGATCGGTGACCTGGCGGGGTTCGTCGCGGCGACTTACGCTCGGGGGCTCCCGCTCCTGATGGTCCCGACCAGCCTGCTGGCCATGGTCGATAGTTCGGTCGGCGGCAAGGTCGGCGTCAATCACCCCGGCGCCAAGAACGTCATCGGCGCGTTTCATCAGCCGGCCGGGGTCTGGATCGATACCGACGTCCTGACGACCCTCCCCACCCGCGAACTGCGCTGCGGTCTGGCGGAGGTGGTCAAGTATGGCGTGATTCTGGACGCCCGGTTCTTTGAAGAACTCGAAGCCAACGTCGAGTTGATCGAGTCTCGCGACCCGGTCATGATCCGGCGGATCATCGCCCGGAGCTGCGAGTTGAAGGCGGAGGTGGTCTCGGCCGACGAGCGCGAGGAAACCGGGCTCCGGGCCGTGCTCAACTTCGGTCACACGGTCGGCCACGCGATCGAGGCCGTCGCCGGTTATGGCGGCAAGTTCGAGCATGGCGAGGCCGTGGCCGTCGGGATGGTGGCCGAGTCGCGGCTCGCCGAATCGCTGGGCTGGATCGACCCGGGTATCACCGAGCGGATCATTGCCTTGCTCCGCCGGTTCCAACTGCCCGTCGAAGCTCACGGCCTGGACCTGGCGGCTCTCTTCAACGCGATGGGACGCGACAAGAAGAACGAACGAGGCTCGATCCGCTTCGTGCTCCCCCGTGCGATCGGCCGGGTCGAGCTGACGGGGGCTCCCGAAGCCGCGATTCACGCGGTTCTGGCCGGGATGGTCGCTCCGAGCCCAGCCAGGGAGGCGTTGTGAGCGACCCATCGCCGGATTCGACCCTCCTGGATCTGCTTCGCTTGACCCTGGTTCCTGGAGTCGGGCCGAAAACCTGTCGGACCTTGATCGAAGAATTCGGCTCGGCCGGAGCCGTGCTCGACGCCCGGGAATCCGAACTCCGCGAGGTCGCCGGGGTTGGCGGCAAGCTGGCCGAGAAGATCAGCCGGGCCCGACGCGAGGTCGACGCCGAGGCGGAACTGGAACTCTGCCGGAAGCAGGGGGTCACGGTCGTCAGCCGGTCGGACAAGTCGTATCCGCCGAGCCTGGTCGAGATCCCCGACCCGCCGAGCTTGCTCTACGTCCGGGGTTCGATCGAGCCGGCCGACCAGATCGCGATCGCGCTTGTCGGTTCGCGAAAATGCACCTCCTACGGTCTCCGGATCGCCGAGAAACTGGCGACGTCGCTGGCCCGGGTGGGCGTGACTGTCATCTCCGGTCTCGCCCGAGGGATCGACGCGGCGGCGCATCGCGGGGCGATGAACGGCGGCGGCCGGACCCTGGCGGTCCTCGCGAATGGCCTGGCCGAAGTTTACCCACCCGAACACGAAGACCTGGCGCGCGAGGTCGTCGCCTCGGGAGCCCTGATCAGCGAGTCACCGATGCGCCAGGGGCCGCTGGCGGGGCTTTTCCCGCAGCGGAACCGGATCATTTCGGGCTTGAGCCTGGGGGTGGTTGTCGTCGAGGCCACGCCTCGGAGCGGGTCACTCTCGACCGCCAAGCACGCGACCGACCAAAATCGCGAGGTCTTCGCCGTCCCTGGACCCGTCGATAGCCTGCCCAGCCGAGGCTGTCATTACCTGATTCGCGATGGGGCCAAGCTGGTCGAGACGGTCGACGATATCCTCGAAGAACTCGGGCCACTGGTGCGCGAGGTCAAGGCGAAACCCGAGGAACCGGGAATTCGCCACCCCGCCGAGCTTTCGCTCTCTGACCAGGAACGGATGATCGTCGGTCGCCTCGATCATCGGCCGATGTCGGTCGACGAACTGATCGTCGGCAGCGGCTTGACGGCGTCGCAGGTGATGGCGACCTTGAGCGTGCTCGAAATGCGCCGGCTGGTCAAGCGATTGCCTGGCCCTCGGTTCGTCCGGGCTTGAGCCGGTTAGCCCCGATAATGACAGTCAGCAAGCCGATCAGAGTGAGCCCGACGGCGGGCGGTTCCGGCACCGTCTGACCGGGTGTCGAGAACAGGGGCTCATCGGGGATCGGGGTCAGTAGAAAGGCGTGGGCCACCCCGTTGAGCAAACCGGTCCCAGTAATCTCGGCCGAGTCGTTGATCCCGGTTGCCTGGGTCAGGACCCAGCTTGCCTGATCGGTCGTCGAGATCAAGGTGTTCAGGTTGAACATCCCATACACGGCATCCCAGATGAACGCCTCCGAATTCGGCTGACCCGGTTGAGTGATCCCATAATTGACCGAGCCGACGACCTGCGACAGGTCATTCAATCCATACCCATAGCTTGACGAACCCCCGGGAAGAACGCCGAGGTCGACCAGGGTCCCGCCGCCACTGGGGGCGAAGAAGGCATGCTCATAACGGCCGACGTCGCCATAACCGGCGACATCTCCTGTATTGGCGATCGCCGTCCCGTAGGTGTTGTACGAGAAGTCGCCGGCGGCGTTCCGGCTCAGGAGGTCAACCGTGGAAAGGCCGGGAACCGCGAGAAAAGCATGAACCAACCCCCCGGGGGCGATCTGGGAAGTTCCGACAGCCGATCCGCTATCATTGATCCCGTTACCGACGTTGAACGTGCCCGTACCGAGCGGGGTGATCGCCGTCGGATGGCCGCCGATCCCCATGACGAACGCCCGGGTTGTCCCGTCGAGCACGTCGCCGGTACCGATCACCATGCCCGAGCCGTTGATCCCATTGGCCACGGTGTAAGTTCCACCCGCCAGGGGAGTGACGACGGACACGCCATCCGGCCCGGAGACGAAGGCATGCTGGGCGTTGAACTTATCAAGATAGGAGCCGGCAACGCTGCCACTCAGATTGATGGCATTGCCCCGGCTCTGAATCGCATCGGGAGGCAATCCGACCGCTTGGACTTGCCCCGACTGCACCGTCGAGACCGCGACCAGATTGCCGGAAAGGTTATTGGCCGAGCCCGCAACCTGGCCGAGCGCATTGATCGCCGAGCCGGAACTGGTTCCAAACGGCGTGAGAACGCCCAGATCCTGGATGGTGAAGCCAGCCGAGGATGGTCGAGCCATCCCGACGACCAGCACCAGGATCCAACCGAGCCGCCAGGTGAAGCAACTCGCGAGAGGTCGAACCATGATCTTGCTGTCGCGATCCGTCGCCGGATCGCCCAGGGCTTTCGGTCACGGTGAAGGTTCCCCTTTGATCGTAACGCGACAAATCATGGATGTCCAATCGATCGAGGCAAAATAACCACAAGAAGTGACAAATTCGCCACTCGGTTCCACCTCGTCACGGCTCGATCGCGGAAAAATCGGTCTTCGGCCGTTATTCGGGTTCGGTGGCCTCGCGAGCCATCAGCCGATTGAGGCCTTCCTGGAGAGCATCGTGATGCGACTTTTCCTCGGTCAGAACGGCGGCGAGTTCGCGGGCGCTCACGGTGTCACCGAGACTCTGAAACGTGTAAATCCAGGCGGTCGTCCAGTGAATCGAGTCGGCCTTGGCAGCGAGGTCGTGAGCGAGCCTGGTCTGCGGGGTCGAACCGATCTCGCCGACCTTTTCGCGGAGCCGGTCGAAGGCGCCGCTCACGCCACCACCAAGAATCTTGCCCGGGTTGTAACCGTAGCGGGTCGCGATGGTCTCGACGATCATTCGATGCCGCTGGTCATCGGCGGCGATCTCGTGGTAGAGGACAACGAGCGAGGGGTCCGGAGGGTTCGAGGCCGTCGTTTCGGCATGAGTTTGGAGGGAATGTTCCGCTTCGATTCCCTTGGAAAACTCGGCGACGATCCAGTCGCGCCGGGCAGTCGGGGTGGTCGTCATGGCGGGCCTTATCGCTTTCGGAACGAAGTGACAGAGCAACGAAGGAGAAACCGGAACGATCCCGGGTAACCTCGTCGTTAGTCTGAATCACATCGCAAGCGTCGTGCCGTGGGTCGGAACGGGGCGGCGTTCAAGCCTCGGTGGTCGGACTCCGAACCGGCCATTCCAGGACCACGCTCGACCGCTGTTCGGGTTCGACCTCCAACCGGGCGGTCCCGCCGAACGATTCGCTGACATGCGCCGCAAGTGCCAGGTCAAGGCCGCGACGCTCGGCCGCCGAGCCGGAGATCCGTTCGAACTGTTCGGGCCGCAAGGTCCGGGAAACCACCGTCTGGGGCGGCGGCTTATCGACGATCAGTTCGATAATCCAGCGCCCATCGTTTGCGCTCGACCGGAGCCGAACCGGTGTTTTTCCCGCCGCGTTGAGGGTGTTTGCCAGGGCATTCTGGAGAGCCAGCTTGACCCGGTTCTGATCGAGCGTGACCTCGACCGGCGACGTCTCTGTAAGTTCGAGTTTCAACGGTTGGAGATCCGCCCCGGGCCGCGATCGGTGGACTTCCACGAAGTCGCTCAGGAACCGTCGGGGATCGAATTCGGAACTCATCAATGGCGATTCGCGGTCGATCAACCGGCAATAATCGCCAAGTTGCGACAGCATTTTCTCGATCTGGGCGGCGTTGTCCTTGATGAAGGTCAGATCCTCGTCGAGTTCGACACTCCGATTCGGAATCGTCTGCGTGATCGCCCGGATCGTTAGCCCGATGACGTTCAATGGGGTCCGAAGATCATGGACCACCAGCGCCAGAAAACGGGAATCGAGAGCGGGGGCGGAACGGCCGTTGCGCGACTTCGCGTCGGTCCGGTCGAGAACCTCGGCCACCCGGGCCGGCAACTCGTGATCGAGCGCGGCCAGGGCGATCCAGCCATCAAATCCCCGAGCCTTTGACGCCAGGCTTGCAGGATCGAGAGTTCCATCGACCACCAGGAGCGTCGCGACCCCCTCCTGTCGTGCCAGTTCCTGAAGTCCTGGAAACGCCGAACGCGCCGGATCGGCCTCGACGACAATCGCCAGAACGGGCAATCCGCTTCTCAATTCCTGGATTCCCGCTGCCGGCTCCCAGTCGCCCCTGAGATCGTGGAATGTCAGGATCGTTTTGGGACCATTCCAGGGCTGGCTTCGTTCCAGCAAACCGGCGATCAACGAGGCCCGGTCGTGGTCCTCGTCAAAGATGACGACATGATCGGATGCGGTCACTGGTGGCCTTTCCCGTCGGAGAACGAAACCCAGGCGGCAATGAAACAGATTCCAGGCAAGAGCGCGGGGCATCAGTCCGGAAACGGTCGGCGGAATATCGTCGCGAACAACCCATACCCGGCGAGACGTTCCCGTTCGCCGAGCCAGTTACCAGGGTTTGAGACGCCAACCCAGCAGAAATCCAATCCCGAATGCCCAGGCGCCAAACGCGATCGGTTCGTCTCGGGCGTACTTTTTCAGCCGATCCACGACCTCGGTCGCCGCCGATTCCCAGGGCAGACTCTCGGAAGGCAACGACCGGCTCATGTTGTCGGGAAATCGAGTTCTCGCCACGTCGACCATGAGGATAACTCCCAGCAATGACGGGATGAAGCCGCGTTGAGATCACTCGAAAACGGACCAACCCTGTCAATCAAGCAAGTCGGGCGCAAACCAGGACATTACCACGCTTACAGCAATTATTGTGCCCTTCTCGACACTCCAAAATCGCTGGGAAACTGGGCCCCTGACGGGGAAACTGGTCCCGTTGCCGGCGGCATGGGAACCTCGACCGCAGCACTTCCGGTTCTCGGCGCCAGGATTTCTCTCAACCGCTGAGCGGCATCGCGGCAACAGGGAAATCGGCAAATCGTTGCCGAATCCTGGGTCGTGAAAGGGCTCCTTTCGGGCGACATCCGAAAAATTGGACACGATCTGGCGACATCTAGGCAGCAGACTTCGTCATGGTACTAGATTTGCTCAAATGGTTTCCGAATTGAGCAGATGGCCGCGCGGCCGAGAATCATCTCGGTCGGTGGCTGGACAACATTCGATCCAGAGAGATTGATGGCATGCAGCGCAAAGTCCTTCTCGTCGATGATGATCCGCATAGCACGACCCTGCTCAAACGACTGCTCGAAACCGACGAGCTGAAAGTCGATGCCGTTTCGAGTGGCCAGGAAGCACTTGCCGCGCTCTCGGCCACGGATTACAGCGTGTTGATCACCGATCTCCGAATGCCGGGAATGGGTGGGATGGACTTGATCCGCGAGGTCACTCTACGGCGGATCTTGGTCACGACCATCGTCACCACGTCGTTTGGCTCGATCGAGCGAGTGGTCGAGGCCATGCGACTCGGTGCGTACGATTTTCTGACCAAGCCGATCGATGCCACCCAGCTCAAGCTTGTCATGGATCGAGCCTTGACGATGCGGGCGCTTCAGGACGAAGTGCTGCAACTTCGTCAACAACTCAAGGAAAATTATAGTTTTCACAACATCATCTCCAAGAATTCGGAGATGCATAAGATTTTTCAGTTGATCCGTCATATCGGCGGAACCAAGAGCACGGTCCTGATCGAAGGAGAGACCGGAACGGGCAAGGAACTGATTGCCAAGGCCGTGCACTATTCGAGCGAGGACCGGCAAGGAAATTTGGTGGCGATCAACTGCGCGGCGCTCCCCGAGAGTCTGCTGGAGAGCGAATTGTTCGGCCACGAACGCGGGGCCTTTACCTCGGCCGATGCCCGACGCAAAGGGCGGTTCGAACTGGCCGACAAGGGGACCATCTTCCTCGACGAGATCGGCGATATCTCGCAGGCGATGCAGGCCAAGCTGCTTCGGGTCCTCCAGGAAAAGCGCTTCGAGCGGGTTGGCGGACACGAAAGCATCGAGGTGGATATCCGGGTCGTCGCCGCAACCAATAAGAGCCTGGAGAAGGAGGTCAAGGAGGGCCGATTCCGCGAGGATCTGTTCTATCGGCTCAACGTCATCAAGATTGACGTGCCACCGCTGCGTGAACGGCCCGAGGATATCCCTCTGCTGATCACCCATTTTCTCAACAAATACGCCCGGTCCGGCGAACCAGCCAAGAAGGTTGCCCCCGAGGCGATGGACCGGTTGCTTGGTTACCGGTGGCCCGGGAATATCCGCCAGCTCGAGAACGCCATCGAACGCGCGGCGGTCACCACGGTCGGCGACACGATCACCGCCGACAACTTGCCCCATCAAGTGGTGGGGACGCCGAACGAGGATTCGCCCAAGTTCGAGGTCGACCTGAAGCAGCCGCTCCCGTTCTATCTCCAGCAGGCGACCGAGCAGATCGAGCGGCAATACATCACCAAAGCTCTCGAAAAGACCCGGGGGAACGTCGGCGAGTGCGCCAAGCTCTGCGGGCTGTCGCGTCGGAGTATCTCAGGCAAGATCAGCGAATATGAAATTAGCAAGCATCCTTTCAAATCGGCATGAATCCGGTTTGGGTCCGGGAGTTGCACCGACCCGTGAGGATTGCGGATATTTTCTCTCTCGTTCTCGAAGGATCCGGCGATGACAATTTCTGCTTCCTCCACCGCGACCGCGGCCGACGTGATGACTCCTGGTCCGCGGACCTGTTCAACCTACAGCACGGTTCTCGAGGCGGTCTTGATCTTTCGGGATGCCGATTGCGGCGCCGTGCCGGTTCTGGAAGAGGGCAAGCCGATCGGTCTCTTGACCGATCGCGACGTGGCCCTGGCGCTGGCCGAACAGGGTGGCGACCTGACCAGCCTGCCCGTCACCGAATTGATGACCCGAGGGGTTGTGGCCGTCGCTCCGGGCGACTCGATCGACACGATCTCGGAAAAATTCGCCGACAAAGGGGTCCGACGCCTCCTGGTGATCGACGCTCAGGGGCAACTGGTCGGGATTATCGCCTGGTCCGACGTTACCGGCTTTCTGAGCAAGCAGAAGATCGGCGAGGTCGTGACCGAGGTGATCGATCATTCCTGATCTTCAGGGAACGAAGACGCGAAGTGCCCCCGGCTCGACGGCGAAGGTAACCGGTGTCCTGGTCCGGATCTCGCCGTCGCAGTTGATCTCCAGGTCGGGCCAGGTTTCGACCTGGATCGAGGCGGTCTGCAAGAAGCAGTCTCCCGGCCGGTCGATGGGCACCCCCATCCGGAGCAAGGCGATCGTCCGGAGCAAATCCCAGCGACCGCGGGTTCCCAGCGCGTAAACGTGCAGCAACCCATCCTCGAGCGAACTCTCCCGAGAGACGAGCACGCCACCGCCATAGAACCGACCATTGCCCACGACGAGCTGGTGAGCGGTCGTCTCGACGGAATCCAGGCCATTCCGGACGCGAACTCGAAACGTCGAGTGTCGCGTAAAGGCTCGAAACCCAGCGTAAAGGTAGGCGAGAACCCCGAGCTTCCGCTTGATCGCCGGCGAAAGCTGCGAGGTGGCCGAGACGGACATGCCGATGCTCGCCACGTTCAGAAAATAAGCATCGTTCGCGCGCCCCAGGTCGACGAACCGGTAGTTGCCGGTCGCGATGATCCGTGCGGCGTCATCCAGGTCGTCGGGGACTCCCAGAGTCCTGGCGAAATCGTTAGCGGTTCCGAGCGGCAGAACCCCCAGAGTCACGCTCCGGTGCGCCAGTCGAGCCGCGACGGTACTCATGGTCCCGTCACCACCGCCGACGATGATCCGATCCACTCCCTGATCCAGCAATGAATCGATCGCCGGGAGCAAGTCGCGCGAGTGCTTGACCCAGGCGATCGGTCCCAGCGCGATTCCATGGTTCGCAAGGAGGTCGAGCGGCTCGGCACGAGTCAGCAGAGCCGCTCGTCTTGCTCGGCGGTTGACGAGCAATCCTGTCAGACCGGTGACCGATGATCCTTCCGCCTCGATCACACCCGCCGCTTTCCGACCGTCCGGCCGCTGTAAGTCAGAACCGTTCTGATCCAGGAGAGATTCCTGGTCAACTCTTCGCGCGAGCGGCGGAAACTATCCAGGCTCCGCACGGACCCCCGGACCCCGAGAAAACCAGCGACCGCCGCCAGAATCAAGGCCGAGAGACCGACGATCAATTGTGCCGTGCCGGAGGAGATCCGGGAGTTGGCGGCGATCAGATCGGCCAGGCCGATCAGAATAACCGGCAAGCTGGCCAGGGCCACCGCGGCGCTGACCCCCAGAATCACCATCGGGCCAATCGCGCGAGCCGCCGCTTCCTTCGCGTCGTAGGCCGCGAGCTTCGCTTGGAGTTCGGCGAGTGTCGCGATGTCGTTACCGAAGTCCGCCAGGTTGCTGACCACGGTCAAGGGGGAAGCGGCCGGGTGGTTCGTGCCGTTGTTTCGGCTCATCGACGCTTGATCAGCCATCCCAGGATCACCCCCATTCCCACCGCGATCCCGAGGGCCCGCGTGGGTTCTTTGACAATGTAATCACGCAACAGATTGGTCCCTACCTGGAAGTTTTCGCGAGCCGAAGCCGCGACTTCCAGCGCTTTTTCCCGGACGTCGCTGAGCCCTGCTTCCAGTCCCGCTGCTCGGTCGACCATCGATTTCCCCTTTTGATTTTGTTTTGTGCCGTGGAATGAATCGCCGCCCGACTCACCTGTTCCGACCATGATCCGCGACCATAAGGTTCAGAACCGGGGAGCCCCCGGCGGATTGACCCGAGGCCCTCGCGGATCAGTCGCGGCCGACGGCGAAGGTGGCGCCCCCGCGCCAAAGGCAGCGGCGAGGTCGGGATGCTGGTTCATCTGCTCGGCCACCTTCTGGGCAAGCCATTGCTCAGCGAACTGCAAGGCATAGCCTTGAGCGGTCCGGAAGGCGATCGGAGCAACCAGTGCAAAGGCGCTGGCGAGCAAGCCTTTGCTCTTCTTTGCGGGTTCCGGCCTGACTTCTGGAGCCGCGACCTGAGCCAGGGCCGGGGCGATCTGGCTGGGAGCAATGGTGACGGTGGTCGGCTGGTGCTTCCGGGGGACGATCAGGTAACCGACCGCGAAGGCGGCTCCCAGGGTCGCCCAGGGGTAATTCCGGATGAAACGCCGCCAGTCCGTGGCCGCCTCGGCCCCTTCGACGACGCCTTTGACATCGTCGTGAAGGTCGCGACGGATCTGCGCCATTTGCCGGCGGATGTCTTCAAATTCCGGGGGTGCGGTCGCCACGATCGGTTTTCCTCATCGAAGCCGAAAAGGGTCGCTCGACCCTCGGAAGGACGGAACTTCCGCCACCATGCCGGGGACGCTATTGAGCAACCTTAATGCCAATCACGCGACGATCGCAAGCATCCGATGGAGAGATGTGGAAACCGCCGCGCAGATGAGCACGTTTGGTATTGTCCTGCGCACGGAAATGCCTGAATTCAGGCGTCGCTCACGCGGTCGCGCCATCGTCGGGCTTGCCCCGATCCCGGAGGCTTTTCCAGAGCGACTTGCCCTGCTCGCCGACCTGGCGGACGAGCCGGCCGGCTCTCGATCGCGCCGAGGCGTTCCTGAGTTGGCGAATCAAGGCGTTGCGTTCGGCTTGATGGCAAAGGCTGGTCAAGCTGGGCAACAGGATTTCGCGGACCCCGAACGGCGGTCGGGCTCCCGCGGCCATCGGCAAGATCTCGCTCAGGGGGATGGGAAGAACACTTCTCAAGGTCTGGACCCGCGCCTTCACGGCGGCTTCGCGGCGGCCCGGGCCATCTGACCAGTCGTAAGGTGGTTTCCAGTCGGCCCCGAGAATCGGCGAGTCGACCTGGGTGGCGATTCCGAGCACGGGGGGAACCTGGAGACCCGGATGATCGGTGTACCACTTCGTCCAGTCGGTGAGGAACGCGGCATCGGCCCCGTGCGAGTCGGCTGCCAGGTTCACGACCAGGAGCAGAAGGTCGCATTCGGCGGCTTCGCTCACGGCGTGGCGTCGGGTCGCTCGGTTCCGGGCCGATTCCTTGCCACCTTCGATCGCCGTGTAATAGTCGATCTCGATGATCTTCGCCGTTTTGAGCCGGGTGGCTCCGGTTGGGTCGAGGTCATTCCCGGTGAGAAGCTCGGTTCGAGCCGCTTCGAGAGCTTCGATGAGCTTTGTCTTGCCCGAGTCGCGCGCTCCGGCGACGGCAATGGTCAGGTCGAAGGTCGCGACATCCCCCTTGGCCGAGAGCCCGCCCCCCTTACGGGTGAGTTTGCGGTACTGGTCGGCTCCGATCACCAGCCGCCCGCTGTAAAGCTCGATCAGGTGAGTCCCCAGCCGGTTGACGAAGGCCCGGTAAAACCAGCGCAACAGGTTCTGCTGCATGTTCTTCCAGGCCGGCTTGACCATCAGGTGCTGCGAGGCCAGTCGAGGGATTCCGGTGACCGGGTTGAAGAGTGGGAGCAGGTAGGTGTAAAGGTCGCTCGCTTTCTGGATGTAGCTGGCGGCGACGACGGCTTTCTTCCAGTCGGCCGGCGTGACCAGATCGCCACCGGGGACCTGGCGACAGAGCCGGGTCAGATCCTCGGCCGCCAGTTCCAGGGCGGTCAGAAGCTCAACCACCGCAACCCGTTCGAGCGGGTCGGACGAGAGCGGGTTGTAGTGAGCGGCCAGGCGGTTGGCCAGCCGCTCTCCGGTCGTGATATAGGTGTTGAACTGGTAAAGTTCGGTCATTTCCAGGACATCGCCACGCTCGGCCTCGGTCTCGACCAGCGCCCAGGCCTGGCGGTCGAATTCCGAAAAAGTCGTCGGAATGTCCCAGTCGATCGGTGGCAAGAAGGCCTGGGACGACTTCGTCCAGCGCGACAGGAGCAACGCGATCGCGACCCCTGAAAGGATCGAGAGCCCGGCTCCCCCGAGCATCCAGACCTTTCCCTTTTCGAGCAGGTAGAGGAACCCGAGCCCCATGAAGGCCAGATAAGGGGCGACGAACAGGAGCAAGAGCACCCACGATCGCCAGTTCTTGAGCAACGGAATGGACCTCGGTCGTCGCTTTGGTTCCAAGGTGAGAGAGCCCCAAAAGGAATTTCGCTCAGATCTGGGAAAGATTGGCCGGACGGATGTCGCCGCCGCGATCGTAGCGAGTCGCGGTCGACAAAAAAAGGGCCGCCCCGATTCGAGTCGGGGCAGCCTTGCGCGAACGGATTCGCGGCCCAAGCAGGCCAATCCGGAGATCAGCCGAGATGCTTGGAAACGGCGTGCGGCAAGTGATCGTGAACCGTCTTGGGCAACGACCGCAACGACTCGACCAGCCGGTGATATCGGTCCGGGGCGTCCTGAAGCGATTCGGGGAGATATTTCTCGGCCCAGGTCTCCTCGCGCTGGAACAGCGAGCTGAGGACCAGACCCACCCCGAAGCCGACGCCCAGGCCGATCAAGAGCGAGGGAGCCGGATTCCGGGACACAAGACCTTCGGCCTCGTGGTAACCGTGCAGAGCCCCTTCGCGAGCGGTGTCGTACCCTTCGCGAAGTCGGTTGCTGACCTGCTCGGCCCCCTGCCGGACTTGCTGGCCGACGTTCTGGATTGGTTCGCGAACCCCCTCCGAGGGAGTCGATCCGCCATTCGCGTTCTGATTCTTGTTATTCGCCATCGGAGAAACTCCCTATGGAAACCGTGATTCGTCTCGGTCGGTGTCAGTCCCGACGTTTCCAGACCTCCAGATGGAAGTCCGACTGAATCCGAGAGAATTGCAAGGAACGTGCCGACTCGGGCACTGATCCCGAAACGAGAATTGATCTGCTCGGCCGATGCTTGGCGATTTCTCGAACCCGGCGCGTTCTGCTCAATTCGGCGCGGCCGGTGCCTTGTGGCACGGCGGTTGCCATGAGATTCATCCGACCAGTCGGACATCCGTGAACCTCAACAGTGGGGTGAACAAGATGCCGTCATCGTTTCCCCGAAGGACTTTCCCATGAAGCGCTTCCTGGCCTCCGCCTTGATTATCGGTGTTGCCTCGATCGGTATGGTTGGCTGCGACGAGAAGACCAAGGTCGAAGAGAAAAAGACCGTTGAAACCCCCAACGGCAAGGCGACCGAGATCAAGACCGACGAGATCAAGAAGTCGGGCGACGCCAAAGAAGGCGCTCCGGCCTCCACCGAGCCCAAGTAATTTGGATCGTCGGCAGGCGTCGTCGTCCGATGGCGCATCGATAATCACACGAACGCCTGTGGAAACCTTGGTTTCCACAGGCGTTCGTGTTTTTGAGTCTCAACTTATTGCTGTCATCGATTTAAAGATTTGTTTTTCCGTCTGATTGGCATTGCTCTTGCTCTAAAAATCATTCAGAGACCGACCAGGTGGTCGGGGAAATGAAGCGTTTAGACCGCTCAAGGGAGTTCGTGACGATGGCTATCAATGCCCAGGAAATTCAGGGTCAGTGGAACAAGCTCCGCGGTCAGGTCAAGGAAAAGTGGGGCCAGCTCACGGATGACGACCTCCAGATTCACGGCGGGAACATCGACCAGTTGGTCGGCAAGATCCAGTCGAAGACGGGCGAAGGTCGCGAGGCGATCGAGAAGTACCTCACCGAGCTGACCGCCAAGGGCGGTTCGGTGATCTCGCAGGCCGCCGGTGCGGTGGGGAACTTTGCTCACCAGGCGGGCGACCGATTCCGCGACCAGTACGGCAACGTTACCGAACAGGCCCGCGAACGATTCGACGCCGGCCAGGACCTGGTCCGCCATAACCCGGCGCAGTCGATTGCGGCGGCCTTCGGTGTGGGACTGGTGGCTGGTCTCGTGGTTGGGCTGGCGCTTCGCTCGAAGTAAACCCATCACGGGTGGCGCGGTCGTGACACCGCGCCACCCTTGGATCTCTGTTCTCCCATCACTTACGTCTTCGGACGATCAAGGAGCATCCCATGCTTCGCTGGGCCATTCTGTTTGCGATCATCGCGATCATCGCCTCGGGTCTCGGATTTTCCGGTCTGGCCGGAACCTCTTCCGAGATCGCCAAGTTGTTTGCGCTCGTGTTCCTTGTCCTGTTCGTGGTCTCGCTGATCTTCGGTCGACGAGCCCTTAACGGGCCAACGGTCTAGAGAGCGTTTTGCCGATTAGCGTCGCGATCTCGTAAGGTGGGCCGCGCCCACCACGAATCGAAAATGGTGGGCCGCGCCCACTCTACGCCAGATCAGACGCGATAGCCAATTCAAAAAGCGGTCTCGTCAGCCAACTCTCGGCGGGGCGCTCCATTCGAGAGCGCCCCGCCTTTTTCTGTTGATTGGCCTTATGCAAAGACCTGAATTCAGGTGCGCGAATAACAGCACTTCTTGTATTTCTTGCCTGACCCGCACGGGCACGGGTCGTTTCGTCCCAGTGGCGACGAGTCGGCCGGGCGCTGGATGGTCACCCCCTTGACGCCCCCTTCCGGCTTGAGCCGCTGGCCGAAGGACTGGCCGATCACCCGGATCTGTGCCGCCCAGTCAGCCCCTTCGCCGACTCGACCACTGTCCTGGAGATAGTCGAGAAACCGGGCGATCACCTCCGGAACGTGCGGACGAGCCTGTTCCGGTAGCGAGAGCCGGGGCATGACATCGGTCATGACGGTCGCAAAGGTCCCCGCCGAAACTTCGTCCGGGAAGTCGCGATCGATCTTGCGAACCGCCGCGCCAAATTGCGTCAAGATATCGGGAACGAAGTTGCGCACGGATGGGTCGAGAAGCCCCGCGCCGAACGATTCGGCGAAATCTCCTGCCCAGTTATCCCAGCGATTGTCGAACATTCTGAGTTGATCCTGGTTTCACTAACTACTGACTACCGACCACTCAGCGCAGGGGATTCAAAACCAACCCACTCAAGAGCTTCGGATAAAAATAGGTGCTCTTGGGGGGCATTTTTTCGAGGTTTGAGGCGATCGCCTCGACGTATTCCATGCCAGCGGCGGGAACGAGGCAGGCAACGTCGCAGGCTTCCTTGTTGACGCTGTCGAGGACTTCGCCAATCTGATGGACGTAGGTGCAGGATGCCGCGCCGATCTTGACGAGCAGGTCGTTCAGGACGAGTTCGTGGAGGATACTCACGCCCAGACTCCGCCATTCAGGGCTCCGGTCGGGGGTGAGCTGATCCATCCGCTGGGTGTTCCGGAGCTTCGCGACGAACCAGCGCCCGTCCTCGACGGTTCCGAATCCGAGAGTGTCCTGATCGTCGGCGATCTGGATGTGATCCCAGGCGTTCCGGCAGCCTTCATCCCCTTCGCCGGTCGGTGTGATCAGGAATTCCGTGTCGAGGCGAGCGGCGAGAGCTTCCGAGGTCAGGCCGACGAAGCCTCGGACCAGTCGGTGAGTCGGCTGGATCAATAATCCCGGGTCGCTCATGCCGACCAGCATCATCAGGCAAAAATTTGCCGGGTCGTCGGGGCCGCTCAGTTCCCCTTTGGCTTCGAGATCATCGCGAAACTTCAGACCCGTCTCGTAACGGTGGTGGCCGTCGGCGATGAAGACCGGTTTCGGAGCCATCAACCCTTGCAAGGCGGTGATCGTCTTGGGGTCGAGGATTTCCCAGAGCTGGTTTTTCACGCCCAGGTGGTCGGTGGCTTCCTGAGGGGTCTTGTCGCGAATTCCGGCCTCGGCGATCTTGATCACCTCGCCGGGATCGTCGGGATAGAGACCGAAGATCGGGCTGAGGTTGTACTGGGTCGCGTTGAACAGGGCCAGGCGATCGGCCTTGGGACCGGAAAGCGTGTGCTCGTGCGGAAAAATTTTGCCCGAGCCAAACGGTTCGAGCCGGACCCGGGCCAGGAAACCTTTCCGGGTGTGGGTCTGGCCTTCGACCTCGAAGGTCTGGCTGTAGAGGTAATAGGCTGGGTGTGGGTCTTCACGGAGAACGCCGTTCCGGAGCCATTCCTTGAGAAATCGGGCGGCGCGGGTGTATCGGTTCGACTCGGGCGAGTCGTCGGCTTCCTCGCGATTGAGTTCGAGCCGGATAATGTTGTAAGGACTGGCTTCGTAAAGCTTTTCTTGGAGTGACGAGTCGATGACGTCATAGGGAGGGGCGACCACGTCGGACATCGCGCCGACCTGGGCCATATCGTAGCGGACGCCGCGGAAAGGTCGGATATCGGGCATGGGCGAGGCCGTCCGGAACCAGGATGCGAAACCAGGGGATGAAACCGCGAAAGGGGGGACGCGGAACGCCGGCGCAACGGGCACCTAAGGGGCATCGTAGCGGATGGAGCGGGTTCGGGGCAATCCCGCGTCGAGTTTGCCCAGGTCGTCGAAATCGGGCGCTCATGGTCCAAGATTTCGCTTGGACCGGCGAATACTCCGTCGCGGTTACCTCTCTCAGAACGCAAGGCTCCCGAGCGTTCCACCGCGATTCATGAGGTCAACGTGATCACCGACATCCGATCCCAGCGCAAGTGTTACTTCGCCTCGGTCGAGTACAGCCGCTCGTTCTGGGGCAAGTACATCTTCCTCTTTGAAGGTAGCGGAAGCCTCCGATTGACCGAGGATTCTCTCAATCTCGAGGACTGCGCTCAGGCCGTTGAGATTCCCTTCAAGGCGATCAAGAGCATCACGATAGGCCGATTTTCCTCATGGTCGAAGCCGACGGGCCTCAATTATCTCGCCCTGTCCTATTTCGACGAGGAATACCCCAAACAAATCAATCTGATCCCGTATGAATCAGCCCTCGACTCAACCTTGGTCACCAACGAGATCATCACAAGCTGGCAGGAGACACTCCTTGGAGTCGAGGAGCTGACAAACCGCGTTCAGACTCCCGTCCTCGAAACCGAAAGCCCTCGGACGTTCGGAAAAGGATTGGTCCTCGCCGCGACGGTCGTCATGCCGCTGGCGATTCTTGGAGTCGGGCTGGTGTGTTTCTTGTTGTTCCAGAGATGATCGAGACTGGCTTCGTTTGACGACGGATTGGTCGGCTGGTGCCGCGTCCTGTCGAGGCCGACGTCCGACAATGTTGTCTCGCGGGCTTCGCTTGCGACAGCGCCGGGTTGTCCGGCCTTGACGCATGTTTCGCGGTTCCGGCAGTTCAAGCTGAAAATCAGGATGTTTCTCAAGCCGTTCGACGCGGCCTTCCCATGCTAAGGATACCCGCGCCCATCTGCCCACTTAGTGCGGTTCACGAGCGCCTTGCATCGTGGAAAGCCTCGTAGGGCAGGATTTATCCTGCCGGTCATTCGTCCTCGGCAGAATAAATCCTGCCCTACATGTGTGCGACTCGAGCGCGAACGGCTCTGGTGCTCCGACCGGCTCCAGGAGATCCCCGAGAAATCGCTCGAACGAGACTCTTCGCTGAACACCATCACGGATTCGACGTCATATCTTTCTCATTTCCACACCCCCGCGTGGGAATGCCGTTATCGACGCTCCACCTCGGTCTTTCCGCTTCGGCGACGGTGTTTGAACGCTGTCGCTGGAGCGTCCCGGACGGCATTCTCACGAAGGACCACGGGAACGAGGGCAAAATCGCCGGTGCTGTTCCGCGAGGAGTGTCCCAAAAAATGAGACATTCCAGAAAGAAATGACAACCGGAGAGCGCTTCGCGTTCTAGATTGAAAGTCAGACGGTTTCATCGACGTCGATGAATTCCCAGCCTGCAAACAGCTCACCGACTGACCACGCCGATCACGAATTGCGCTCGCGGGAACTCGCCCAATGCCGCGAGTCGAGCCTTCGCGCGATTTGCGGAACCATCAACCTGGGGACGAAGAAGCCATGGGAAAGTCGCGTGCTGATCGCCCGGGGATGGATCGGCCGAGTCACCGGAGACGTCGGGATGATCGACCGAGCCTCTTGCGACGGCTCTCGCCCCACGCGGAGTTGCTGGAATTACGGATCACGCCCACCGTCGACGTCTGGACCGGGGCGTCCAGCAACCTCTGGTCCGCCGCCGGTAACTGGACGCTCGGCACGCCCACCTCGGGAGAGGATCTGGACTTCCCCTCAGCCGCGGCCAACCTGGCCAACATCAACGATATCACGGGTCTGACCGTCGCTTCGATCGAGATCGACGGCGCCGGTTACGGGTTCAGCGGCAACGCCATCACCGTGACGAGCGGCTTCTCGACCACCTACACCGCAGGCGCCTCGCAATTTGACATCGCCACGACCCTGACGGCGACCGAGACCTTCGATGTCGCCGCCGGCGGCACGCTCGACTTCACCGGGTCCATCTCGGGCAACGGCTACGGGCTGACCCAGACGAGCGGCGGAACCCTGATCCTGGATTCGTCATCCGGCGAAACGTACACGGGCACGACCACCGTCAGCGCGGGCGAACTCGATCTCCATGGTGGCGGCATGGGCCTCCTCGCCGGTCCTCTGGTCATCGACGGCACCGCCGGCCCGGCTCTCGTCAAGAATCTCGCCGCCAATCAGGTAGAGAATCAACCGGTCACACTCATGGGATCGGGAGCAACCTGGGACCTGAACAACTACAGCGACAACGTCGGCCTGCTGACCTTCACCGGCGGTACGGTCCAGAGCGGGAC